>JACQHN010000030.1 GCA_016199015.1 Nitrospira defluvii | reverse complement strand
GGCCGAGAACGACGCAGATGGTCGCGGATCGTTCGCCGCAGTAGAACGGTCAATGTCAGACAGGCTCCTAGGCATCGAACCATTCGAGCCTCCACCACCTCGTCATTGTTCAACTGTGCAGTGAATCATGGCCCCCCTGCTGCGACATTGACAAGGTACCAGCCCGCGACTAAGATTCGCCGTACCATTTGAATGGTACGTCCAATGCCTCAGCCCCTGATCACCCTCCAGGAACTCGCCGAGTCGCTTCATAATTGTCAGCGATGCCCGCTCGCCAAACTGGGTCGCAGCCAGGTGGTCTTCGGCGTCGGCAATCCGCGCGCGTCGGTCATGTTCGTAGGAGAAGCACCAGGATTTCACGAAGACCAGAAGGGAGAACCATTCGTGGGCGCAGCCGGGCAATTGCTCAACGACTTGCTGCAGTCGGCAGGGCTGTCCCGTGCGGACATCTACATTGCCAACGTCATCAAATGCCGCCCGCCGAATAATCGCGACCCCGAACCGCAAGAAGTTGAAACCTGCAAGCCGTTTCTCTTGCAACAGATCGCCATGATCAGACCCAAACTGGTCTGTTCACTAGGGAACTGGGCCACGCAGACTCTCTTGGAGCGGAAGGTAGGCATCACCAGGGTGCGAGGGCAGGCCTTTTATCTGAAAGAGTTCGTGCTCTTTCCACTCCTCCATCCCGCCGCGGCGTTGCACCAAGGGAGCATGCTGCAGCCATTGCGTGAAGACTTCCAGAAGCTGAAGGAGTTTCTCGATCGGCACAGTCAGAGTACCGCGGCGAAGGATAGTGCCTCTTCTAGCGCGCCCCACGCGCTACAGAGCGAGCCACCGTCCTCAACCGCACAACAAATGGATTTGTTTGGATCGTAGCGGAGCCGCCGTCGGTCTGGCAGCCTCGCTCGGTGGAGAGAGACCGGCCAGACCGAAGGAGCTGTTTGTTCAGATGCGGGCGGGATTGTTTTCGGCGTCGGTCGCGGAAGGAGTTTCGTCCGTCGTCGCCTCAGGCGTTTCCTCTTCCTCGGGAGCCCCAAACCAGGCCACTAACATCTCGTCCCACCAGGCCTCATCGATCTCCGGACCAGGATCGACGCCGAGAAACGCCACATCCTCGGCCGAGATGCCTTCTCCGACCAGGTGGGGCTGGAATTTCGCGCGATCAATCACTTCCTTCGTGGCATACCCACCCAAGATCCAGGAGTCCGGATCCGCACGTCTGGACTTATACGCCTTGAGCTCCAGCTTCAAGTACATGAACACCTGTTGCTGGCGTGCATCTCCCACCCCGCTGTGGGGAAGGCTGAGCGTCTTCTCGATTTTTTTTCTCCAATGCCGATCGTCATACCGTGACGTAATCAACTGGAGCATCGTCTTGCCGAATTCTGCATCAAGTGCCATGGTACTGTGTTCCTTTAGTCAATGTTTCAGGCGACAGGTTGTGTAAGAAATGCCTTCGCTCATCGACCATACGTGGCCGTGAGAGACACCTTTTCCAAAGCGCTCTGATTCAGATAGAAGCCCACCATCGCGCCCGAGGCCTCTTTCTTGAGCGGCAGCTGATCCACCTTCAGCGCATACACGGTAAAAATATACCGATGGGGCTTATCCCCCTGCGGAGGGCAGGGGCCACCGTACCCCTGCTGTCCAAAATCGGTCATACTCTGAACACTGCCCTGTGGTGCACTGCTACTATCTGATTTGCCCGCACCCACCGGGAGAGACGTGACACTTGGAGGAATGTTGAAAATCACCCAATGCCACCAGCCGCTGCCTGTCGGGGCGTCAGGATCATAGACGGTCACGGCAAAGCTCTTGGTGTCCTTCGGCGCCTGTTCCCACCGTAGCTCCGGCGACACATTGCGGCCACTGCAGCCGAAGCCGCTATAGACATGTTCGTTGCCGATGACGCCTTGTTCTTTCATTGTGGGACTCGTCACCCGAAAATCGGCCGCGAAGCTTGCCGCAGGAAACACTGTGAAAAGAACCAAGGCCCAGACATGTCGCATCGTGTCTCCCCTCCTTGACTGATCAACTTCCGGCGATCGTCATTTCACGGATTTTGATCGTCGGACTGGCGATGCGGCCTCGAAACACGAGATCCGTGCCGATTGTCTCGATGTTCGCATACATCTGCTTGAGATTGCCGGCAATGGTGATTTCTTCCACCGGATAGGCCAACTCTCCGTTTTCGATCCAGAACCCGCTCGCTCCACGCGAATAGTCACCGGTCACCATGTTGATCCCGAACCCGATGAGATCCGTCACGTATAAGCCTTGTTTCACCGACGCCAGGATGTCTTCCGGTCTGGTGGTGCCCGGCACCATGTAAAAATTCGTCGGTCCGGCAGACGGACTTTCTCCGATGCTACGCGAGGCGTTACCGGTCGAGGGCAATCCCAACTTCTTGCCTGAATACGTATCGAGCAGATAACTCGTTAATCGGCCGCGTTCGACGACCGCCTGCTTTCTCGTCGGCAAGCCCTCGCCATCGAATGGACGCGTGCCCAGACCACCCGGCATCCGGCCATCGTCATAAATCGTCACGAACTCCGGGGCGATCTGCGTTCCCAATTGCCCGATGAGAAACGACGCCCCTTTGTAGAGCGCATAGCCAGAGAGCGCGCTGCAAAGATGACTGAGCAGGCCGCCCGCCACCTC
>JACQHN010000289.1 GCA_016199015.1 Nitrospira defluvii | reverse complement strand
GGCAAGAACGGGAAGCCCGTGCTGTCGTGCCACGTCGGCGATTCCATGATTGAGCGAAGCGCACACGAGACCGGAGCACCCACGCAGCCTGATGGCGGCCTCGTGCGCCAGGCCTGGTCGGTCGGTGAACGAACCGACTGCGCGGATGTGGCGTGCATCCAAGGCTTCAACAACTGACCAAGGCGTAAGGGTTTCCTCGCAGTCAAAATAGACATCGGACAGCGCACCGATGCCGATTTCCACCTCAAACGACACGGCTGTCATCGGCAAGCAGCGCGGGATTCTTGGCGGCGACCGCATTGCATACCTCCAGATCGACTAGGCCCCATACATAGAAGTAGATGTCGCACAGACCTCGCGGCTGATCAATGCAGCGCTCTAGATGGTTCACCGCTGCATCAAGGCATGTCCTGATTGTGGATTCCACATCGCTGCCACCCGGTCCGGTGCCAAAGATGGGAAATAATATGGAGCGAATCTCGTCGCTCGCGAAATCCTCACGATTGGCAAGTCGCAACGCAGCCTTCACACACTGATCAATCTGCTCGATCGGACGATATCCCACCAGTGGCTGGCCGATTACCGCAGCAACGTGAAAGATCCACTTGACGTTATTAGTCGCCTCCAGCGCCCCGGCGGTCGTGGGGATCACGGTCGCCGGATCGACCACGAGACGACCGTTCAATTGTGCACGCAACGCGTCGCCGATGGTGTCGCGGGCCACCATGTTTAAGGCGTCTTTTTCGGCGCCGAGATAGCGTATCGTTGCCGAGGTAGACTTGCCGTAGAAGCTGTCCATCTGCATATTGGTGTTCTCAGAATTGACCCAAATCTGGCCGACATTTATGTCGCGCCGATCGCCCGTTACGAATCCCACCCTGCGCCGGCCCGTTCCCGTCTTGGGGCAGCCCGTGAGGCAATAGTGCGTGGCGGTAAACTTCGAGACCTGTTGTTGCACCCGCTGCACACGCAGCTGCGGCAGGGCCTCGTAGACAAGGCTGTCCGAACCGTTTGGATTGGCCAATGCGTTCCTGATATAGGCCCGAATAGTGTCCTTCGTATTCGCCATGCCCTGCTTGTTCGCTGCATAGCGGATTGTAGCCATACCGGCGATGTTGAACGGTGATTCAGTGCCGTCCTCTTGAATCAGCACCGTGACCGAGCGCTTGAGCGCATGCCTTACCCCGAGCTCATAGAACACATTGGCGTTGAGCGTGGAGGTATCCACAACGGCGACTCGTGCCTCGAAAATCTGCGTCATCATTCGCTTGTGGATCGATCCAGGCTCGTCGATGCGGTCGCACCGCACGCAGTGCAGATCGAGAAAGCCGTCGACCGCCGGAACAATCATGCCTTCGTATACTTTGTCGAAGTCGATCAGACGCCGGCCGCCCACACCCATCTTCTTTCCGTAGGGCATGATGACGAAGCAGTCGTTATTCACCGAGGCCTCCGTCAACGCAATGTGAAGCGCTGCCAGGTGGCATGAGCAGCGTCTGGGTTGGGCAGATCGCGCCAGTTCCAACCTACCTTGCTCCTGGCCCGCGCAGCGATCATCTTGCGCATGAATTGTGACTCGAACCCTTTGGTCCCCTTCGTCGCGATGCGGCAGACACCGTCGGAGGTCTCGACTTGCAGATATTCGTCACCGCCGACGAGGCTGCTCAGTGCTGCAATCGAGCCGTCAAACTTACGCCAGGGGAGGGAGGGAACCAGGGCGGCCTCAGCGAGCGCATGTAGGGGCACAAAGTGCAAATGAGCATGATCCACTGAGCAAGGAATCCGATGACCTGCGGCAGCCATGCCGTGCTCGAATAACAGCATCGTGCTGCTGTAGAGCTCGTTAAGGTCCTGCCGCAGCCGTCGCTTCATAGCGTCGTACTCAGCGTACAGGTCAGGACTTAGCGTGGCGAAGCTGCGCACGTGCAACTTCGGGCACAGCAGAGCGTGGCCATCGGTCAGCGGGCCGAGGCTCGGGATCACTGCGAATGCGTCGCTTTCCAGCATTACCCGCCGAACGTACTTTGACCCGGGGAGCATCTGGGCAATGAGGTCGCGATCAGGCTGCCCTTTGATCTGACCGCAGAGATAGCAGTCTTGCAGAGTCATATGCACCCCACGTTGCTACATGCCTTATGAAAATTCTGTGCTGTAGTGGTAGGTCACGCGCATCAGTGCTGGGTGACCTACCACTATCGTGCGCTGGCCACCACGGGATTCCCCGTCAGCCCCGCCGGCCCGCGCATTTATCAATTCATTCACGAAATAGCGACGCTTAGTACCATATTCCGAAGCAGATTTGAACTACCTCGGCACCCATTTTACGCAAGTCCTCGATCAGGTCCGCGGTTCCATGTAGTGAAGGTACCGAAGCCTGATTGATATGCCGCTTGATCGATTGGCGAAAACGCTGGTGCACAAGAATCCGCACAAGCTTGCCCAAGCAGATCCACGCATCGCGTTTGCAGGATCGATGAGCATAAGCTACGTGTGCATCCTGATAACCTTGGCGCCGATTGCATCCGACTCCTTGGGACAACCATCCAGCTAATAGGGACAGAGGTGCAAGTGCCTAAGGCCATGTCGATATTGGGATGCCGGCCAATGCGCTCGATTTCCGGAATCGCCACCAATTCACCTAGGGAAGGTCTGATTAATTCACGTTTCCACTTGGAAATCTGTTTTTGAGGTAGTCACCAGAGGAAATCCGGTACGCATCCGCTGGTCCAGGAGCCTTTTTATGG
>JACQHN010000288.1 GCA_016199015.1 Nitrospira defluvii | reverse complement strand
TCCCATTGATCTGACCGGCATGATAGAGCCCCTCGACTAACTTTGTTTCCAGGGTATTGCGCAACTGGCGTGGAGGGAAAAAATCATATTCAACCGCATAGCCGGGCTTCAATATCGTGGCCTGCTCGAGACCGGGAATGGTCTTCAGAATGGCGGCCTGCACATCGACCGGCAAACTGGTTGAGATCCCATTCGGGTAAAATTCATTCGTATCTAACCCTTCAGGCTCGATAAAAATCTGGTGACGATCTTTGTCGGCAAATCTGACGACTTTGTCTTCGATCGACGGACAATAGCGTGGACCAACGGAATCAATGATTCCACTGAACAACGGCGATCTATCAATGTTTTTCGCAATAATTTCATGTGTTTGTGAATTCGTATAGGTCAAATGGCAGGGCACCTGCGACAAGGGAATACGTTGGGTTCGGTATGAAAATGGGGGCGGTGGGTCATCACCAGGCTGCGGAATCATGACGGAAAAATCGATCGAATTTCGATCGAGCCTGGGTGGCGTCCCCGTCTTGAGCCGCCCTACCTCAAAACCAAAATCGCGCATGCAATCCGACAGATGCTCTGCCGAGGCTTCTCCTGCACGTCCGGCCGGAAAATGGTTGAGGCCGATATGAATCAGTCCCTTCAGAAATGTTCCCGAGGTAAGCACGACGGCCTTCGCCTGGATCTGTCGCCCCGCACCGGTCACGACGCCGGTCACGGCTCCGGCCTGGGTCAGAATACGGTCGACGGTGCCACACAGAATTTCTAGCGCGGGCTGTGCGCGAAGCGTCCGTTGCATGACTTCGCGATAGATCTTCTTGTCGCACTGCGCGCGTAAGGCGCGAACCGCCGGCCCTTTGCTGGTATTGATCATGCGAAATTGAATCCCCGCCTGGTCCGTATTCCGGCCCATTTCCCCGCCCAGTGCGTCGATTTCTTTTACTAAGTGCCCCTTTGCGATGCCGCCGATGGCGGGATTGCAAGACATCTGGGCAATGCGGTCCGGATCCATGGTGAGCAATAGCGTGCGTGCCCCCATGCGAGCCGCAGCCAAAGCCGCTTCGCACCCCGCATGCCCGCCACCGACGACAAGCACGTCACATTGTTCGCTCACGGCCAGAGTCCTTTCATTTCCCAATGCAAAATTCAGCGAAGATCCGCTCCAGAATTTCATCGGTGGTGATGGCGCCCGTGATTTCTCCTAGGGCATCCGCAGCAATCCGAAGATCCATGGCAACCAATTCTCCCGCGCGCCCGGCCTCGACCGAGCGCCTGGCCTGCTCGACACCCTGCAACGCACGTTCAAGCGCTGCCGCGTGGCGGAGATTTGTCACGAGGACACCTTCCCGCGACTCCAACCTGTCCGGCGTCAGTCGACTGCGAATCGCGTCCCGCAAACCATCCAGCCCAATCTGCATTTTCGCTGAAATGTCGATGACGCCCGCACTGATCGGGCAGGCATGCTCAAGCTCTTCCCTCACAAGTCTACTGGGCAGATCGCACTTATTGATGACCAGCAAGGCTTGCGCTGCCTCTTGACGAGCCAGCAAGACTCGATCGCTGTCCGACAACGGCTGCGACCCGTCCAACAGAATGAGGGCGAGATCCGCTTCCTCCCAGGCAAGCTGGCTGCGGCGCATCCCCTCGGCCTCCACCGGATCGTCGGTTGGCCGGATGCCGGCCGTATCGAACAATCGCACCGGAATGCCGTCGATACTGACGACCTCTTCCAGCATGTCTCGTGTCGTGCCCGGGATAGGCGTGACGATGGCACGGTCACTTCTCAGCAAGGCGTTCATCAAGCTGGACTTGCCGACATTCGGACGGCCGAGGATCGCCACGGCGGCCCCTTCTCTCCAAATTCGGCCCTCCCCGCCGGACTGGACCAATCGTCGCAGTCTGGCTGCGGTCTCCTCAAGCACTCGCATCAGTTCGTCCTGTCGCACAAACGTGATGTCTTCTTCCGCAAAGTCCAGCGCGGCTTCGATATGCGCAAGAGCCACGACCAATGCCGAGCGCGTCGCCTCCACCTCCTGTGATAATTCGCCCCGCCGCTGCGATTGGGCAATCGTGAGGCTGCGTGCGGTCTTCGCGCGAATGGTATCGAGTACCGCTTCGGCCTGTGCGAGATCCAACCGGCCATTGAGAAACGCTCGTTTGGTGAATTCACCCGGCTCGGCCAGCCTGGCACCCGCGGACATCAAGGCCCGGCACAGCTGATCGAGTATGACCGGACCGCCGTGGCACTGCACCTCGACGACATCCTCCCCCGTAAAAGAATGCGGCCTTCTCATCACGACCACGAGCGCCTCATCGATGGATGGCTGTGTACGCGCCTCAGGCTCAAGCGGGACATGCAGAATCATGCCCTGCGAGCAGACATCCGCCAGCGCCATCGTACGGGGTCGAAGATTCTGAAGGGATTTGCCTGATCGGAGACGAACGACGTGAGACGCGAAGTTGAGGGCACGGAGCCCGCTGATGCGAACCACCCCGATCCCCCCTTCGCCGGGAGGAGTTGCAATGGCACAGATCGTATCGTCCAGCGCGCCATGCATGACGCACCCAGTGGTGTGGTATTACTCGGCCGGACTGTTTCGCCGCTTGCCGTTACTCTTCTGCTCTTTCGGTTCCTCGATGAGCGTGACATCACCTTGCGCCGCAGCAACTTGCCACTTCTTCGCAAAGAGACGCTCGGTCACCACCTGCTGCGTGATCGTGAGCACATTGTTGGTCAACCAATAGAGAACCAATCCGGCGGGAAAGTTCACGAACAGGAAGGTCATGAATACGGGCAGGAACAACATGATCTTCGCTTGCGTCGGGTCCATGGTCGTCGGGGTAATCTTCTGCTGAATGACCATCGTGGCGCCCATAATGATCGGGAGGACGTAATAGGGGTCTTGCACGGACAGGTCCTTGATCCAGAGCATGAACGGCGCTTGCCGGAGATCGATCGTCATGTACAGAATATTGAACAGCGCGACAAAGACCGGCATCTGAAGCACCATCGGCAGACACCCACCGACCGGATTCACCTTATGGTCCTTGTACAGCTTGATCAGTTCTTTGTTCAGCCGCTCACGGTCATCCTTGAGCTTCGTCTGCAAAGCCAAGACTTTCGGCTGGATGACCTGCATCTGCTTCATGGACTTGTAACTTTTGTACTGGAGCGGGACGAACATCAACTTGATCGACATGGTCAAGAGAATGATCGTAATCCCGTAGTTGTGCGTAAACTCGTAGAGAAAGCGCAACACATAGAAAATCGGTTTGGCGACAGCCTTGACCAACCCCCAGCTCCCGAACACAAACCAACCGAAGTCGATCGTATCTTCCAAACCGACATTCAACAATTTAAGCGTGTCGTATTCCTTGGGCCCGGCATAGAGCTGCATCGCCATAGTCGACCCGTTCGCCGGTGTGGCGAAGCGGACGCCGGCCGATACCAACTTGTCTCCTTCCTTCTTGGCCAGGGCTGCGGAGGCCTTCTGCGGCATGAGCACGCTGAGAAAATACTTATCCTGGATAGCCGACCACTTCACATCGCCCTTGCGCTCTGCCTCACCATCAGGCGTTTCCTTCAGGACCTTGTCATCGACCAGCGAGGCTGATCCCATGAGTCCAATGAACCCTTCACCCCATTCTACAATGCCAAAATTGGTGCCGAGAGTCACATCGACCGGCGCAGTCAGTCCTTGAGTTCGGATGGCAATGTCCACCACGTAACTCCCGTGGTGAAATGTGAATTCCTTTTCAACATCAACATTCTTCTGGGCATCATGGTAACGAAAAGTGACATGGCCGACAGGGTGCGCGTTATCGAGATGTGACACGTCCTGGGTAACATGATAGAGGGCAGTTCCAAGATCGTTGGTGATCGCCTGATCGCTAGTAGTCAGGCTTAGGGGACCTTTGAACCTTCCACCGCTGTAGACCAGCTGCACAGGCTGAGCGCCCTGCTCGCCGGCGGTGGTGTATCGCTTCAGCTCCCAGGATTTGAGCACCGCGCCGCGATTGCTGAACTTGGCACGAAACAGCTCCGTATTGATCTCGACCGTCTGTTCCTCGTTGGCCGATCCGGCCTCCCCCTGAGTAGCGACCGCAGAAGCGGGTGTTCCCGCAGAGGAGACGCCAGAGAGGCTTGCAGACTTCGCGGCCCCCTCCTGAGGTTCTGTAGCCTTGCCGGCGGGGACAGCGCGGTCTGCAGTGGAGATCTCCTGTGTTGGTTCCGGAGGCGGCACCAACCCCATGCCCTTGAGCAAAAAGTCATAGCCGATAATCACGGCCAATGACACGATCAGGAAGACGATGACGCGTTTTTCCATGAGGCCTACGTGTTGGATGGGAGCTGAGGAGTTGTTGCCACGCCTGTTACCGTACTGGGTCAAAGCCGCCGGAGTGGAAGGGATGACATTTCAGCAGGCGCCACCCCGCCATCATGAGACCCCTGACCATCCCATGCCGCTCAATGGCGTCTTGTGCATATACGGAACAGGTGGGATGGAATCGGCATGCAGGCCCGAGCAACGGCGACAAGCAGGCTCGGTAGAGCATCAACAGAACGATACACAGCCGTCTCATAGCGCGGGTTCCCCAAAACGGGCCAACCGCTGTCGCTGTAATGTGCTTCGCCATATGTTTTCCAACTCTGCATAAGGCAGAGTCAGACATTCCCGTTTCGGAAAGACAAGAAACGCGTACCCTGGCACCAATGCTGGGCGGACTGAACGTCCCAACTCCCGAAAGAGGCGCTTAGCCCGATTCCGACGAACCGCTGTGCCGAACCGCCGCCCAATCACAATCCCCATCATTGCATCCGAGGACATGTCTGGACAAACCTGGAGATTGAACAATCCAGTTGAAACGCGCCGCCCCATCTTTTTGATGTGCTGGATATCACGGCTACGCTTCAAAAAGAACGGCACCGGTACTTGCCCTTGCGCCATCAACAACCCGCCTGCCTGTCACCAGGGCGCGACCACCTCAGAAAATCGAGGGCCTCGCGTGACGCCTGATTTAGGCCACTCTAGGCCTTGCCGCGCCATATCATCCGCTACAGTCAGGACAACATGACAGTACCCACCCCGGGCCACCATCCACGACCTGGATGTTTACCTACATGCAGATTGCGTAGCGGCAGGGAAGAATCAGACGGTGAGGCGAGCGCGGCCTTTATCCCTGCGACGAGCGATAACTTTTCGCCCATTCTTGGTGCTCATGCGCTTCCGAAATCCATGTTCCCGCTTGCGCTTGAGATTCGAGGGCTGCTTAAAAGTGAACGACATTGCGCACTCCTTCTCGAGAGATCAATTTTCAATGAAGAGGCCGCATTATAGGGGCGGGAACGGAGGGTGTCAATCAACCTTCGTCCAAGCCCAGCCGAAGAAATACCTGCACAAAGCACCTCACCCGCGAAAAGATTTCAGTCGGGTCTGTAGGGGCGAACCACATTGCCTATGGAAACTTTTGAGGCACTCTTGCCCGTTCGTGGCAAACATGCCACAGAAGGACACTACCGATGCCATCCGCCATTTCAATCTAAACGATTGTTCTCGAAAGAAAATATTAGCACAACATACAATTCGCACGACTGGCACCTACATTGCCTTAGCAGTACATGGCTTCCCGGGCCAAGATCCTGCTCCGTGCGAAACCTTCCTGGAAATGCAGGCAGGATCGGAACTCGACGCTCCGTGATGAGAGGCAGCATGTCATCACAAAGACGCTGGTTACAAAAGACGAGAAGAACTCGCTGAAATGCCGCGCTGCAAGATAGAATGAGACCATGATAAGACGCCTGGATCACATGTGTCGCGCGCTCGCAAGGCTAGCGCTCGTCGGGCTCTTGTCGACGAGTCTGGGCGGATGCGTCGAAACGGTTCCCGATGAGCTGGTCGAAGCCATCGAGAGCCTCGATCGTGATCTGGTGACGCTACGAGCCTCGAACATAACTCCAGAGGCGTACTCGAAATTCAACCGTCAATGGATCGCCTTAAGGGCTCGCGTCCAATCTGAGGAAAATATCGTTCGCTGGCCCTGGGAAGAAAATGAGCTGGAGACCGATCTGGAATCCCTTCAGGCCGAAGGGACGCAGCTCGTTGCCGACGTCAACACACGCCTCCAGGCACAACGCGCCACAGCGGAGACGAAGCTGGCCAAGGTCGAGCAACGGGTGCGACTGCTCAACACCCGCGTGGGGGACATCGGCAGCCGCGTGGTACTCGGCGAACATCCCGTCGAAACGGAAGTGCTCGTGAAACAAGCCCGCCTGTTTCTGGAGCAGGGACAGTTCGAGCAGGCAATCCAGGCCTCAGACCGTGCCGGGAAAATCCTTCTCACCCAGACCGCCTTGCTCACCAATGAATTGGGCCGCTATGCCGATGATGACCTCATTGCGGCCTGGAGAGAGTCTGCCCAACGAGCCATCGAATGGTCCCGGACCCACCGGGCACAGTCGATCGTGATCAGCAAGGCCGACCGAGTTCTCTCACTTTACAAAAATGGTCGAAAAGTTCTGACCTATCCGATCCGACTGGGCTCCAGAGGAATTCGAGCCAAACAACACTATGGAGATGGCGCCACTCCCGAAGGCGAATATCGCATTCACCGCAAGCGCGGATCGGGACAAACTCCTTATTTCCGCGCCCTTATTCTCGATTACCCCAATGCCGACGACCGACGACGCTTTGAAGAAGCGCAAAAGGCAGGGTTGATTCCAAAGAGTCAGCCCATGCCTGGCCTCATCCAGCTCCATGGCATTGCGCAGGGCATTACGGACCAACCGTTCGGTAGCATCCTCCTGGATAACCCGCAGATTGCCAAGCTGTTTGATCAGGTGGCAGTGGGAACGCCGGTCACGATCGTCGGCGCGTTGGAATCGCACAACTCCGTCTCTCTGGTATTGGCCGATTTAGGCGATCAGGAAGAGGAAACCTGAAAACACCAACCCTGCCTGCCATCCTGCAACCCTCCGGCGCATACGCCCGATAGACACCATCCTTCATCTACCACCGACACAGCGTTCAACTATCTCCCTGTTTGCCTTTTTGAATTCGCGAACCTAAGATACGAAAGATACGAACCGGACCAGTTGCATCGATTCGTTCCTCCACCAATGGAAGAGAGCGTGCTATGCCAACCCGCCCCAATGCTTCTCAGGTTCTGGACAACGACAGCATCCGCCAGACGCTCGACGACCTGGCAAACAGCCACGCCATCGAACGTATGTGGACAAGGGACCATACCCTTTGGAAGCCTGATCCGACCGAGATCGAAAACCGTCTTGGATGGCTGACCGTTCTCGACCACATGCAAGACGGGCTAGCCGACCTACGCTCTTTCGCCCAGGCATCCCGCGAGGCCTCCACGAGTGACGTCGTTCTCCTGGGAATGGGAGGAAGCAGCTTGGGACCTGAAGTCCTTCGCTGCACCTTTGGCTCCTCGAAGGGCTCTCCTCGGCTCTGGGTGTTGGATTCAACCGTGCCTGGCTGGGTGCGCCATGTCACCACGGCGATTCAACCAGCGCGGACACTGTTCCTCGTCGCGAGCAAATCCGGAGGAACCATCGAAGTCATGTCGCTCTTCGCCCACTTTTGGGAGCTCATACAGCGCACCAAGGGGAATCGAGGCGGCGCTCAGTTTGTGGCCATCACCGATCCAGGCACTGGACTCGAACAGCTCGCGCGCGAGCGCGGCTTTTGGCGCACCTTTACTAATCCTCCGGACATCGGTGGACGATACTCCGTCCTGTCGTATTTTGGCTTGGTTCCCGCCGCCCTGCTTGGACTGGACGTGGGCAAACTCCTCGCGAGAGCCCTCACTATGCGGGAAGCCTGCCGAAAGCCATCGCCGGTGAAGCAAAATCCCGGTGCGTCACTTGGCGCCATGATGGGAACCATGGTTCGAGCCGGACGGGACAAGCTCACCCTCATCACGTCGCCGGCAATTAACTCGTTCGGACTCTGGGTGGAACAACTACTCGCTGAGAGTACCGGTAAGGAAGGGACAGGCCTCGTCCCCATTGCGGGTGAGCCCCTCGCGACACCAAAAGCCTACGGAGCAGATCGAGTCTTCGTGTATCTTCGGCTGAAAGGCGATCGCAACACTTCGCTGGATCGATCCGCAACCGCCCTGCAACGTGCCGGGCATCCTGTACTTCGCCTGGACTTGGCGGATCGTTACGATCTCGGAGGCGAGTTCTTCCGCTGGGAGTTCGCGACCGCCATTGCGGGACACACGCTCGGTATCCATCCCTTCGATCAACCCAACGTGCAGGAGAGCAAGGACAATACCGGTCGGGTTCTGAAAGAAGTGGAAACACAGGGAGCCTTGCCCCCGCTCTCCGCGGAATCACCCAAGCAGGCCCTGACCCAATTGCTCGAACAGGCAGCGCCGAATCGCTACCTGTCTATTCTGGCGTACACCACTCCGTCACCTCAAATGGAAGCCGCCCTGCGGGCCCTGCGAAAGGCGGTCATGTTGCGGCATCACCTGGCCACCACGGCAGGCTATGGTCCCCGCTATTTACATTCCACCGGGCAGCTACACAAGGGGGGCCCAAACAGCGGTCTGTTCCTCGAATTGGTCGATACGATGAAGCCCGATGTGCCGGTCCCGGGGAAATTCTATACGTTCGGCACGTTGGCCCAGGCACAAGCCATCGGCGACCTTCAATCTCTGCACACGCACCAACGCCCGGCTTCCCACATTGCGCTGGGACGAAATCCCGTGGGTACGATTCGCAGCCTCGTCACCCTGCTCACCCCAACCAAGACCGGCAGCCGCAAGCCGGCCGCGAAGAAACGGGCCGCACTCAAACATCGCGCCCACCGTTGATATGTCGCGCGCTCCGGAACTCCACATTTTTGCAGACCCTCAGGAGCTTGCCGTAAAAGCCGCGGACTTCTTCCTGTGGTCCGGCGAACAGGCGATTGCAGGATGCGATCGTTTTTTTGTGGTCTTATCGGGAGGCTCAACCCCGAGAGCGCTCTATTCAATTCTGGCGAGCCCGAGCTATGCGCGACGGTTGGACTGGAGCAAAGTGCACTTCCTGTTCGGCGATGAGCGCGGCGTCCCGCCCTCGCATCCGGACAGCAACTTCGCCATGGCCAACGAGGTGCTATTCACCCCGTTACGCATCTCATCAACGCAGATCCATCGGATGCGAGGAGAAGACCAACCCGAAACTGCGGCTGCGCAGTATGAGGACACTCTCCGTCGTCTTACCGCCACCGCACCAGGACAATGGCCGGCGCTGGACCTCATCCTGCTTGGAATGGGCGACGATGGCCACACCGCGTCGCTGTTCCCTGGCACGGCTTCGCTGAATGAACAGACACGTTGGGTGGTACCGAGCTTCGCCCCGCAAGGCACGCGATCACGACTGACCCTCAGCCTAGGTGTGATCAATCACGCGAGTGTGATACTGTTCCTCGTCACCGGTCTGAACAAAGCTCACGTCATACGACGCGTGATTGAGCGGAAGCCAACGGATCCCGTTCTCTATCCCGCTGGATTAGTCCGGCCGGAGAGCGGACGGTTGCTGTGGTACCTTGACCGAGCCGCCGCATCCGAGTTGTCTGTACCCGTGCAAGATTTGTCATCGCGATGAGGACTTCATGATTCTGGCGGGCGATATCGGAGGAACGAAAACCAATCTGGCGCTCTACGAATGGACCACCGATCGGATCGAACCGGTGCATGCCGACAGTTTTCACAGCGCGGACTATCAAGCACTGGAAGAAATTGTGGAAGAGTTCCTCAGCACCCTGCCACCCAAGACTTCCCCTGAAAACGAGCTGATCGATGAGGCTGACGACGAGGACAAGAGTGAAGCTGAGAGCACGGACACACCGGAGCCGCCGCCAGAGCCCATCACATTAACGGCGGCCTGCTTCGGCGTGTCCGGACCAGTCATCGATAACCGCTGCCGCACGACCAATCTCCCCTGGGTCGTCGATGGAAGTGCGCTCGCACAGCGGTTCGACATTGCCCACGTGCAGCTGCTCAACGATCTGGAAGCCACCGCCTACGGCCTCCTCCTTTTGCGTCCCGATGAAGTGGTCGTGCTGAACGCCGGCGCTCCACCCAAGAAGAAACAGGCCTTGGCCCTGATCGCGGCGGGAACCGGACTCGGCGAATGCATTCTCTGCTGGGACGGAACCCGCTATCGCCCCATGCCATCGGAAGGCGGACATACAGATTTTGCGCCGAACAGTGACAGCGAGATCGAACTGCTTCGACACTTGCGAGGTAGCTATCTCCATGTCAGCTACGAACGCATCGTCTCCGGCCCCGGTCTGCATGCCGTCTACGAATATCTGCGTGACACCAAGAAAAATGAACCGACGTGGCTGGCGGAGAAAATCAAGGTGGGTGACCCGGCCGCCGAAATTGCCGAGGC
>JACQHN010000287.1 GCA_016199015.1 Nitrospira defluvii | reverse complement strand
TCCCGGTAGATCCGGCGAGCCAGCGTGAGGCCGAGTCCGACGAGCATCACCCCGACGAAAAACTCAAACGTGGTCGCCAGTGATTCGGGAATCGTCAGGTTCAACGCCAACAGTGCGGTCCCGACACACAACAACATGAGCGTGTGCCCGAGTCCCCAAAAAAACCCGATGGTGGTGGAGGCTTGCACCGTCGGCCGTTCCGCCAGCACCGTCGACAGCGCCGCCAGATGGTCCGCGTCTAAGGCGTGACGCAGCCCTAGCACGAATCCGAGGCTCAAGATTGTCAGGGTATGAGGATCGAACATCCACTGCTCCAAGAATGGTGCGTCGACTGATCCGTCAGTAGGAGCAGCACAAACTGACGGTCAGCCCCCTCGCGCATGCATTTCCAAGTGGGGATCTTCACGCAGGCGGTTGATCTCAATGAGTCGTTGCTCCCGCAGTCCCAACCCTTCCAAGGCTTTTCGTTCCTCGGCTCCACGATCGGCCCGCCCTTGCCAAGCCTCTGAGATCAAGGCCTTCAATTCATCGCGGGAGCGGCCCGCCCGTAGCGGCGCCCGTAAGTCGAGACCGTCCTTGGCATATAGACAGAGATACCACATCCCATCTGCCGTGAGCCGACTGCGATCACAGGAGCGACAGAATGGCGTGGTGGTTGAAGGAATAATGCCGAAGCTCGTGCCGTCCGGTAAGACGAACCGTTCGGCCGGGGCGACCGAGTTCTCGACGATCGGTTTCACCCCGCCGTAATGCCGGCCTACTTGTTCCAGCATCTCCGCTCGCGACAGCACCTTGCTCATGGACCAATCCGTGGCCCCCCCAACATCCATGTACTCAATGAACCGCACCTCGCCGCCGACGGTTTTCCCGTACTCGATGAGATCGATGAGCTCGTCGTCGTTGTACCCTTTCATGACGACCGTATCGAATTTCAACGACGGAAATCCGGCCTGCACCACCGCCTTGATGCCATCGAACACCTGATGGTGGAGATCGCGCTTGGTCAACGCGCGGAACCGGTCGGCACGCAAGGTATCCAGACTGATCGTCACGCGATTCAACCCGGCAAACGACAGATCGGCAGCCTGATCCGCCATGAGCACGCCGTTGCTGGTGAGGGCAATCTCGGTGATCCGGCGATTCTCAGACAGCTGCCGGACAAAACGCGGCAGATCCCGACGCAACAACGGCTCCCCGCCCGTCAGACGCACCTTGTCCACCCCCAACTCGGTGAAGACCGCCGTGAGTTCAGCCATCTCCTCGAACGTCAGGATGGTGTCGCGCGGCAGCCAGGCGTAATCATCCTCGGGCATGCAGTACTTGCACCGAAGGTTGCAGCGGTCTGTGACGGACAGGCGCAGGCTACGGAGCGGGCGCCCCAACCGGTCGTGGATCGTGGGAGCGGGTATATCGAGCGTGGTGTGATCCATAATAACTCGAAGGCGACTGCCTCCTACCCCCTACTACTCACCCCTGATGAGGCTATGGGTGCTCCTCGACCCACACCTCCCCTTCAGGGGTATGTTCGAGTTTCCAAATCGGCGTAATTTGCTTCAGTTCGTCGATCGCCCACTTGCAGGCCTGGAAGGCCTCTGCCCGATGTTCGGCGCCCGCGATGATCAAGACGATATTCTCTCCGATGCCGATCTCGCCATACCGGTGCAAGACAAGCATTTCAATCACGTCGAATTCCTTCAGCGCGCGCTCACGGATCTCGCGCAACTTCTTCTGCGCCATGCCTTCGTAATGTTCGAAGGTGATGCTGTCCACATCCTTCCCCTTCGAGCGGTCGCGAGCCGTGCCCAGAAACATGGCAATACCACCGATCCGCTTGGAGCGTCGGCGCACCCGGCGAAGCTCCTCGTCGATCGAGAAGTCTTCCCGTTGCACGCGGACCAGCATCGCGTCATCGTCGGTGACGGGATGATCGGCCTTGGTGACCTGTTCGAGACTCATACGTTGTCCCTCTTCCACTTCAGGTTCTGTCGCACACCTTCCATCCCGAAGGATGTTCAAAAAACCTGTTCGGCAAGGCCGCAACACGCGCGGAGGCGAGTCGTACAAGTTCTGGTACGTCGAGCCTCCAAGCACAGCGAGAACGCCGCCGGCAGGTTTTTTCAACATCCTTCACTTCCGCCCGCGAACGGCGGCAGTAAGGCAATTTCATCTCCGTCTTTTACTTCAAGGTCTTCGTGCGCAATGTCCTGATTGACCGACACGAGCACCTTTTTCTTCTGCAGCAATTCGCCGATTTTCGGATAGGCCGCTTCAATGATGGCGACCAAGTCCTTCACCCGCTTGCCGTCGTGAAGCGCCAGCGACAGCGTTCCCTGATTCCCCGCCAGCATCTTCGTCATGCCGAAGAGTCGCACCGTTACCATAGACCTACCGATGTTGACTGACGAATAAGCTGGTGCAATTTCTTGTCACTCTCTGCGGCATTCATCATTCAACATTCCTCATTCATCATTTCCGAGCGTAGGTGCCTGATTTTCCGCCCGATTTCGATAAGAGACAGATGTCGCCGAAGCTCATGCCCCGGTCCACCGCCTTGCACATATCATAGATAGTCAATGCGGCCACCGAGGCGGCAGTCATCGCTTCCATTTCCACGCCGGTCGGACCGGTGGTTTTGGCCGTCGCCGTAATCGTAATCGAGCAACGTCCCTCGCGATCCGGCTGAGAGGCTTCCTGAAAGGAGATATCCACGCTGGTCAGCAGGATGGGATGGCACATAGGGATGAGATCCGGCGTCTTCTTGGCCCCCATGATCCCGGCCACCTGGGCCACCGCCAGCACATCGCCCTTGGCGATCTTGCCGCATTGAATCTTTGCGAGGGTGTCAGGCTGAAGGAAAACAATAGCTTGCGCGGTCGCGAGACGTTCGGTCGAGGCCTTTGCCCCGACATCGACCATCCGTGCCCGCCCCGACTCGTTGAAATGCGTAAACTCGGCCATTCTCTACGCCAAATCAGCTGGTTGCCGCGTCCGAATCGCCGAATTATAGGAGCCGGGGAAAATGGGAGTCAAGCCACGGCCGGTTGGTCGCGGCTCTCACTCTTCTCGAAACGATTCGAGACTTGACCGAGGTTGTGCAGGTAGGCCACTAACAGGCTGTTGAAAAACCATTTTGATGCCCCTGAAGGCACGAACATGTGTGAGTTGGAGACGCCGTGCAGCGCGTCCGCAGGATGTTCAAAAAGGCCGTCCAGCGAGGCCGCACCGAGGTCTACGGCGTGAAGCATAATGAACGCCACGTTTGTGGACGCCGGCGAGACGGTGAGCCGGCAGTGTCTTGGAGGCGCCGCGTACTCCTTCGGTACGTTGAGCCTCTGCACGAAGCGAGAACAAAGCTGGCGGCCTTTTTCAACATACTGCTAAATCTCTCGATTCAGATCGCGCACAGGTTCCGCGGATCGATCGGGCCGCCGCGATTTCGAGGTCGACCGCCCGGTCAAACTCGGCTGGTGTATCATCCGCCCACGTTATGCCGCAGCAGATCAGAACTCAGCATGCAGGCCTCACCTTCCCGAGCCTTCGTACTCACCTCTCAGCCTATCGTGCCGCCAGCACGGGCCCCATCCTCAACACGTGTTCCCGATCCCGGTAAGCCGCGCACGGCTATGGGCGCAGCTATGGGCGCATTGTCTTCATAGGGGCAAACGGGTATTCTGGTCCGCTAGCCCGCATGATTCATGACGGTTCGTCGCGAAAT
>JACQHN010000286.1 GCA_016199015.1 Nitrospira defluvii | reverse complement strand
GGACTTTTTCAACATCCTGCCAGGAGAAAGGATCAGCATGGATCTGAGCACTACCATTGCCGGAGTGAAATTTCAGACCTGTTTCATGAATGCATCCGGAGCGCTCTGTGTGACGCGTGAGGAGCTGCTCGCGCTGGGTCGCTCGCGCGCGGGAGCCATCGTGACCAAGTCGATGACGGTAGAGCCACGCGTCGGGAATCCCGAGCCGCGCTATTACGGCTTTCCTGGCGGGTCGATCAATTCGATGGGGCTACCCAATCTCGGGTATCTGGCCTATGCGGAACTCATTCCAGAACTCAGACAGTTTGGCAAGCCGGTCATCGCCAGTATCGCCGGACTCTGCGAGGACGATTTCCTCACGATGGCACGGGTGATCAATCAGGCTCATCCTGATCTCATCGAAGTGAATCTGTCCTGTCCGAACATTCCCGGGAAGCCACAGATCGCCTATGATCCGGTTGACTCAGAACGGCTGCTGAAGCGGCTACGTCCTCTCATTACCGTTCCCATGGGTGTGAAGTTGCCGCCCTATTTCGACCCGGTCCACCATGCCGTCATGGCCGATGTGATTCGGCGCAGCGGGGTGGATTATCTGAATCTCATCAATTCCGTCGGCAACGGACTCGTTGTGGATCCGAGCCGTGAGACGCCGGTCATCAAGCCCAAGGGGGGCTTCGGAGGGTTGGGAGGCTCGTTGATCAAACCCGTCGCGCTGGCGAATGTGCGAGCATTCTGGAAGTTGCTGGAAGGGCAGATTCCGATCATTGGAACCGGCGGGGTCATGCAGGGGGTGGATGCGTTTGAACATGTGCTCTGCGGCGCATCCGCTGTCCAAGTGGGAACGGTGTTGGTTGAAGAGGGGGTGGCGGTGTTTGAGCGGTTGGAGCGCGAATTGATGGGGGAGCTTACCACGCGTGGTAAGCAGTCGCTGCATGAATGCCGGGGGAAATTGAAAGAATTGTAATGGGAAGTAGCCGGAGTCGGCTCGCGAAACCTTCGTGTGGGACTATTTAAACGCGAAATTTTTCGGGAGGAAGCCCTGCTGCAGCGCTTGACGAAGTAGCTGTGCCACGTTGCGGACCTTTAATCGCCGCATCAGATTGAATCGATGCACCTCAACCGTCCGGACACTGATCGCGAGCCGGCGGGCAATATCTCGGTTCGTATTGCCTTGAGACACGAGCTTGAGAATTTCTTTCTGTCGAGGCGTCAGCCCATCTGATCGTTTGCCGGTCGGCTTGGTCGATTTGATTGATTTGGCCTTCTTTGTGGCTCGTGCAGCCTTGATCGACTTCGCAGTTTTTTTAGAGCGAACCTGTTTGCGTGGTGCCATAGAGATTGTGTGTCCCAAATTCTACTGTTAGTAATCTTAGCATACCTGCGTAAATCTGTAAAAACAATTACTGGACTCCTGTTTGGGCGAGCGTGCTCATGTCGCTGATTCCTTCTTCCTTGGTTGCGGTCTTCCTTCGTCTTGGATGGGGACATTTGTCCACGCATCCCGGTCGAACCCTGCTTACGATTATCGGGGTTGGCTTGGGGGTGGCGGCAACGATTGCCGTCCAAACCGCCAATGTGGATGTCCTGCGCTCCTTCGAGGAGTCGATCTTGACGGTAGCCGGTCCCGTCACACTGGAGGTGTCGGCGGGAGAGCCAGGGATGGATGAGCGTCTGATCGCCGCGGTGCGGGATGTTGCCGGAGTGGAATCGGCCCGTCCGGTGGTGGAAGTCGGCGTTCGTGCGGCTGAAGGCGCCGGCCGCTCGTTCCTTGTTCTTGGGGTGGACATACTGGATGAATTGAACTCGATTCGAGGCCGTATCCCTGCCACGCTCGATGTGCTCCAACGCCCCGGGGAGGAGGAAGGGCTGGAGGGGCTACTGGCCCCGAACGGCCTTTTGGTGGGCCAGGCCCTTGCGGCGGATTTAGCCGTGAGACCTCAGAGCGTTCTCTCCCTTGAGGTCGGCGGTCGTGAAGTCTCCGTCTTGATCACAGCAATCATGAATCGCCAACCGGGCCCTCCATTGATATGGGACCGCTTGGCCGTCATGGATATTGCTGCTGCGCAACGGACGTTCGGCCTCGGCGGGCGCTTGGATCGCATTGATGTCGTCACGCAGCCCTCGTCCTCGGTTGAGCAGGTGGCGGAGGCGATACAACGGATCCTACCTCCGGCTATCACGGTACACCGTCCGATTCAACGCAGCCGGCAGGTCGAATCCATGGTCGGCGCGTTTCAAATGAATTTATCCGTGCTGAGCATGGTGGGGCTGCTGGTCGGTATTTTCCTGATTTACAACACCGTGTCCTTTACGGTGGCGCAGCGTCGGCGGGAGGTGGGAATTCTGCGCGCTATCGGGATGTCGGAGCCCATGGTCGTCGGCCTGTTCCTCGCGGAGGCTGGGGTGTTCGGTGTGGCAGGAGGGGTGCTGGGTGGTGGACTAGGCCTAGTGCTAGGGAATGTGCTTGTCGGCTTGGTTGGCCGCACAATTCATGATCTTTACGTACCGCTGGCCGACATGCCGAAGGCCTTCGGTTTTCCGTCAGGATCTGGCAGGTTGTTGGTTGAGGCGGTTGTGATCGGCAGTGGGGTGTCCAT
>JACQHN010000295.1 GCA_016199015.1 Nitrospira defluvii | reverse complement strand
CCATTCAGGCCATTCGCGCCGTGGCTTCCGCTCATGGACTCCCGATGCACCTTGATGGAGCCCGGTTATTCAATGCCGTGGTGGCCTCGGGGGTCTCTGCCGCGGACTATGCGCGGCACTTTGAGACTGTCACGTTCTGTCTCTCCAAAGGACTTGGCGCGCCGGCCGGCTCGTTGATTGCCACGGACGATCTAGAATTACTGGAACGGCTGCGACGGTTCCGCCGAATGTATGGTGGCGCCATGCGCCAAGCCGGTATCCTGGCGGCTGCGGGCCTGTATGCGCTGGAACACAATATTCAACGCCTGGCAGACGATCATGCGAATGCGCGGCGACTCGCGGCGCTCTTGCAACAAACTCCTGCCGTCTCCATCAATCCCGATACGGTTGCGACGAATATTCTGTTCTTCGAGGTGCACAGTTCACGGCTCTCGATGCCGGAGTTCATCGCGGCCCTCAAGCAGGAAGGCCTGCTGCTCAACGCCGTCGGCGGCAAGACCTGTCGCGCCGTGACACATCTCGACGTGTCAGCCGAGGCCATTGAGCGCGCGGGTGACATTGTGGCACGCGTGCTTCGCCGATAGAGCGGCCGCTCATTGACAGGCCGATGGCCCCCTCATAAAATGCCATCACACCGGACAGCACTGAGAGGTATGCGTGACGCTTGACGCGGTATCGTTTCAACACATCAGCCGGATTCTCGATCTGACAGATGCCTTGGGCCTCAATCGCGAGTGGGTGGAGATTCCTCTCTCACCGGAAAATCCCGGCATCGTGCGCACACTCCCCAATGGCAAACTCGAAATCGTCGTTGACGCCGAGCAACCCTTCGACTAGTGGCTTGGCACCCTTGAACAACATATTCGACGTGTGCAGGCAACCTGACACGTTCTAGGACATAGACACTACCCATGGAACCACAACTTGCTGCTTCTTCACCCCAGCCTTCACCGACGCTTCCCTCATCCGAAGAATTGAAGGCTGAGCTGCTCGACATTCCTGAACCTCCGGACATGCCTCCGGCGGTCACCCCGCCTGGTTACGACGATGCCCTGGCCGTCGCGGTCAAATACGTACGCGCGAAGCGCGGCGGCGATTTGGTGTGTGTCATTCTCGTCGGGTCGGGGGCTCGGCGCGCCGTGACGGCCCATAGCGATATCGATCTCATCGTCCTCGTCAAGGGCCCGGCCGATGGACAGGAAATGATCCGCGTCGGCGACCGGCTGGTGGACATTCGCTACGGCGAGCACACAACCGTCGCTGAGGATCTCGACCATTCGCCCCGCCTGGCTCCTTTGCTCCGCAAGGGACGGATTCTGTTTGATCACGAGGAGATTGCCGCCCAGCTCATCGCCAAAGCCGCACAACGGTTCCGCCAAGGTCCCCCGGCGGCCAGCATTCATGAACGCATCCGTCTGAAAGCCGACTGTCTCCATTGGCTGGGTAAGGTCGAGGACCTGCGCGACAAACCCAGTACCGCACAATACCTCCTGCACATCTTTTTCCAAGACTGTCTCTCGGCCTTCTTTCGAACCCGAGGTCTGTGGCTCACGGCGCCGGTCGATACCCTCCGGTTCCTGGCCTCGCGCGATCCGGCGCTCGGCGACCTGGCCGGCCAATTCCTGAGTGCGGCCACGCTCCACGAACGACTCATGTACGGTCGGCGGTTCGCCGAGACCCTATTTCGCGACATCCCTCTTCCACCTCGCGTGGACTAACAGGGACAGGTCCTCTACGTTCGAACGCGAGCATCCGTTTGCGTTCCTGTCCGAGCATGGTACCATCGGCGCAGCATCAGGTCAGTCGCCTGGCTTAGTGATTGACACGCTATCAGCACTAGGCATCGCACACGCATTATCAGAGAGGGTCAACTATGGAACTCGGATTTGTCGGACTCGGCAAGATGGGGATGAACATGGTGACGCGTTTGCAGCAGGGGCGGCACCGCGTCGTAGTCTATGATCGCGCCCCCGAGGTTGTGAAGCAGGCTGAGAGCAAGGGATGTGTCGGCGCCTCCTCACTGAGCGATCTCGTGTCAAAATTGGCGGCGCCGCGTGCCGTCTGGGTCATGGTGCCGTCGGGAGCCCCGACTGAAGAAACCGTGCACGCCATCGCTGCCTTGCTCCAACCGGGCGATACCATCATCGACGGGGGCAATACCCGGTTCCACGACGATACACGCCGCGCCGCCGAGTTGAAGAAAAAGGATATTCATTATGTCGATGTCGGAACCAGCGGCGGGATATGGGGCCTAACGGTAGGGTACTGCCTCATGGTCGGAGGCGAGAACGAACCGGTTCAGCGATTGACCCCGATCTTCCAGACATTGGCACCGGAACAGGGCTGGGCGCACATGGGAACGCATGGCGCCGGCCACTACGTGAAAATGGTCCACAACGGCATTGAGTACAGCATGATGCAGGGGTATGCCGAAGGCTTCGAGCTGATGGCGAAAAGCGAGTATCGCCTCGACTTGGGCAAAATTGCCGATGTATGGATGCATGGCAGTGTGGTGCGATCCTGGTTGTTGGAACTGGCCGTCGGCGCCTTGAAACAAGATCCGAAACTCGAAAAGCTGAAGGGCTATGTGCAAGATTCAGGAGAAGGACGCTGGATGATTCAAGATGCGATCGATAAGGACGTGCCGGTTCCGACCTTGACTGCGGCGTTGTTCACTAGATTTCGGTCGCGGCAGGAAGAGTCCTTCGCGGAAAAAATGCTGGCGGCCTTGCGCAACGCCTTCGGCGGACATAGCGTCCGGCGCTGACGCCTCAACCACCGGAAACTCAGATCATGTCCTCTCCCACAACTCCCGTCGACATCAAGCCCCTACCCGAGTCTGTCACTCCGGTCGAGGCATGCACCCTGATCATTTTCGGCGGCTCCGGTGACCTCGCGCGACGGCGCCTCATCCCGGCCGTCTATAACCTGCTCCTCGACGGTCTGTTGCCGGCCAAGTATGCGGTGATCGGACTCGGCCGCAAACCAATGAGCGATGAGGAATTCCGCAATCTCGTGCGGGAAGGGGTGATCACGCATTCGCGGCAGGCCTTGGTGCAGGAAACCTGGCACGCATTCGAACCTCACCTGTTCTATATCCAAGGTGAAAATGACGATCCGAAGACCTACAGCGCACTCCGTGCCAAGGCCGAGCAGGTTGAGCGCAGCATGCAGCTTCCCGGCAATCGCATTTTTTATCTGAGTATCCCACCAAGTTCTTTTGCCTCAGTCTGCGAAGGGCTGGCTCAGGCAGGCCTGGCGACTCCGCCGGCGCCCGCCTCACCCTACGCGCGCATCATCGTCGAAAAGCCGGTGGGGCGTGATCTGGCCTCCGCGCAGCAGATCAATGAAGTGACCGGCAAGGTCTTCGATGAGTCCCAGATATTTCGGATCGATCATTATCTGGGGAAGGAGACAGTCCAGAACCTCATGGTGGTCCGTTTCGCCAACAGTATTTTTGAACCGATCTGGAACCATAAATACATCGATCATGTCCAAATTACCGTCAGCGAAGCGGAGGGCGTCGGGACCAGGGCCAGTTATTATGAGGAGGCCGGCGCCCTGCGGGACATGATCCAGAATCACCTGCTGCAACTGCTCTGTCTCGTTGCGATGGAGCCGCCCTACTCACTCGATCCCAATGTCGTCCGCAATGCCAAAATGGAAGTCCTGCGCTGCCTCCGACCCATTGCCGGTAAGGACGTCGAGCAGTATACGGTTCGGGCGCAATATGCGGAAGGCATCGCCCATGACGAGCCGGTGCCGGGATACCGACGGGATAAAGGCGTCAATCCGAACTCCACCACGGAAACCTATGTGGCGGTCAAAGCGTTCGTCGAAAACTGGCGATGGTCGGGTGTACCATTTTACCTTCGCACCGGCAAGGCTCTGCCCAAGCGAGCCAGTGAAATCGCCGTACAGTTTAAGGACATTCCGCAAATCCTGTTCAATACGAACCCCGCCCATCCCCAACCGGCGAATGTCCTGACCTTGCGGATTCAGCCTGACGAAGGCCTCTCTCTGCGCATCATCTCGCGAGTCCCCGGCACCCGCGCGCAAACCCACCCCGTGGAAATGGACTTCCAATACAGCGATGTGTTCGGGCGCCCGTCTCCGGAAGCCTACGAACGACTGTTGCTCGATGTCATGGCCGGCGACGCCTCGCGATTCATGCGCCGCGATGCCGTGGAGGCATCCTGGGCCTGGGTGACAAAGATCCTCGATGGGTGGGCGCAACAGAACGCTCGCTGGTTGCCCGAGTACCCTGCCGGAACCTGGGGTCCGGTAGAAGCCGAACGGATGGTACAGAATGATGGCCGCAGCTGGCGCGTCCTCTAGCAGGAGACTGAAAAATTCCGCCAGCAGCGTTCTCGGTACCCGTGAAGCGTATCTCGTTGGGGATAAGAGCGTATAGCTCGTGGCTTATACCTGACACCAAAGATGCCCACTCCCCATTTCGGACCATACGCTATGAGCTATACGCCATAGGCTCTTTGGGGGGGACGAGAGGCGAGCGACGTTTCACGAACGACGAGTGACGAAGCGGCTTACGGAATAGGCAGCTGTTTTCGAATCTCGTCCTTCTTGCCGATTCCTCCGATAAACCGCACAAACGCTCCCCCCTCGAACAGTGCCAGCGCCGGCAGCGAACTGATCTCGAGTTCAGCGGAAATCTGAAAGTTTTCCTGGACGTTCATCTTCACGATCATCATCGCCTGGCCTACCTCCTGCTGCAATTGTTCTAACTGCGACAAGAGTGCGAGACAGTGCCCGCAGCCCGGTTGCCAGAATTCGACTAACACGGGCATCACGGACTGCTCGACCACACGAGCAAAGTCTCGATCAGTGACATCCCGGATCATGAACCAGCCGGGCTGGAGGCTGTCAGGCGAGGAATAGCAGGAGGAGAGGAAAACAACTGTTCATAGAGCAGCCGACCGAAGAGGTGGTAGCCGCTCGTCGTCAGATGGAGTCCGTCATTCGAGTAGGGTTCGGCAAGCAAGAGTGAGTCCGGTTCGGCTGTCGCAGTGAACAGATCGAAATAGGGCAGACCTTTCCTCCCCGCATAGTCCGCGATCAATGCATTTAAGCGCTGCCGCCGCTGAATATGCGCAGCGAGCCAGGAGGCGGCCTCGGAATTGTCCTGGCCCACCTCGACACGAATGGAAGGCACAGTCACAGGGACGGGAACAATCGAGGCGGCCCTCGCCAATTCATACATTTTGGTGAGATTTCGCATGATCTCCGCAGGCTCTGCATTCCACCCTAGGTCATTCGTTCCGCCGAGAATGATCACCGTCTGAGGACGACGATTAAGCACGGCGGCGCGAAAGCGTAACACCATTTCGCCGGTCACCTCACCGCAGATCCCGCTGATCTCCACCCGTCCTTTGCGGCCGAGCCGTTCCTGCAACACCTGTCCATAGGGCGTCTCCTCCGCGTGAGGATGCGCGGGGCTGGGTGTTTGATACCCCGCAGTGAGACTATCACCGAAACAAAGAATGAGCGGGATGTTCTGTACGCTGTCCATAGGCGGAATTCTACCCTCTCAGATGAGACGGCGCAATTGCAGGAGGTTCGGCCATCAAGCTGCGCCGGCCATCAGGAGATCGTGCATGAGCCGGGTCTGCGCGGAGCGGCTATTTTCTTGACGAAGAAAGAGCCTCGGGGTACGACTGGACCATATGGAATCTACTAAGCCCTTCGAGGAAGGAACTCCAATCGTACCCTTCGTAAAGGAAGGCGTCGATCCGGAGGTGACCGCAGTCAAGCAGTTGCTCAAACTGCTCGACAAGGCGGCCAAGTCCGCACGGACATACGGCACGAAGAATCCTGTGGCGCAGCGATTTTTCCAGCAGTTTTACGACGAACTGACGCAGCATCTCGAACAGCACGCCCGCCTCGCGTTTTTAGTACAACGCAACCAACTGTTCTTCAGAGACGAAGTCGTCTACGAACCCGAACGTGATGCGACCGGGGACAGCTTCGCGTTCAAAATGTATTCGGACGGGATTCGCGAACTGACCTTCCACCAAGGGCTGACCCAAGCCGACCTCTCGTTTTTCCTGGATGCCCTGTGGGGAACCTCTTCTCGCGAAACAGGATCGGAAGCGGAACAGAACGACGAAGACGACGACGACGATATCGTCACTCGCTTGTGGGCAAAGAATCTTTCCACCATCACCCTGGTCACTGCGGAAGAACTGGTCCGGTCCTCCGGATTCGGTTCCGACGAACTCGAATTGCAGACCCAGGGCTACATGAATATGTCGGTGACGTCACTGCGCGACATCCTCGACCGCGAGCGCGCGCTGATGTCCCGTAGCAAAGAGCGCAACGGTGGCGCGCCTGGGAACGAAGACAATGGCTCACCGGAGGGGGTCAGCGGGGCAACGGGCGCCGGCACCGCCAGGAACCAACGCTTCCAAGCCAGTGTCGTCGGTTATGAAGTCTCTCAACCCGAGCTCGAGGCGTTAACGCAAGAAATCAAAACGGAAACCGCTCGCGATGCCACGCTCTACATCCTCGATGTCTTAACGGCCGTGCTGGCGTCCGAACAATCCGCCGCCGTGCTGACCAAACTCTTCGAGGTGTGGGATGGTGTCCTTGACGTGCTCCTTCGCAATGGGCAATGGACGGTGCTCGAAACCGTGTTGACCCTGTTACAAGATACCGAGGCGGTTCGTCCGGATCTTTCGAAGCCCCACAAGCAGCAGGTCGCCGGCCTGTTCGAAGGATTGGCCAGCCCAGAACGATTGAAAGCCATCGGGACCTACCTGAACCGAACGCCCCATGCGAAAGCAGAAGGTCTGCTTACCCTCCTGCTCATGATGAACAAGGAGACGGTCCCTGGACTCTGCTCCCTCTTGGCTGCTTTGGAGGGGCCTGTGCATCAGGCGATCGTCATGGAGGCGTTGCAGACGATTGCCAAAGACAACGCCGATCCGATCGTCCGCGGCT
>JACQHN010000321.1 GCA_016199015.1 Nitrospira defluvii | reverse complement strand
GTTCGAATCCCTCCCCCAGCTCCAAAACATGAACGAGGAACGACATGCACGCACAGCAAGAGAAAGAAGCCATCGAACGGCGCAACCGGCTGCACGGGGATTTCCCCTCAACACTCAAGTCTGAGGCCTGCCTGCCTGCCACGATCACGCAACGGATGGTCGGCGGCATCGGGCAGCTGTACGAACTGCACGCGAGGCTCAACGAAATCCTGGACCGGATTCAGGGGCCACGGGAAACCGGCCCAGCACCAGAGGTCTGCTTTGAGCCTGGGTTACAGGGCGAAGTGGATAAGTTCCGACATCTCGCAGGCCAGCTAAACGCCGTGGCCAACGAGATTCTGATTCACCTCTAAGCCATGAACACTGAAGCCCCCATCAAACCTGCTGTCACTGCCAA
Source organism: Nitrospira defluvii (assembly GCA_016199015.1). Taxonomy (GTDB): domain Bacteria; phylum Nitrospirota; class Nitrospiria; order Nitrospirales; family Nitrospiraceae; genus Nitrospira_A; species Nitrospira_A defluvii_B. The sequence goes on along the minus strand of JACQHN010000321.1, from coordinate 3,131 downwards.
GCAAGAGCTATTTTGCCTTGGCCTGTTGGCTGGACAGGGCCAGTCTGACGCCTACCGCCTCGCCTACAAACCTAGCTCGAAGATCAAGCCGAAGGTGATTCATGAGCGGGCCTGCCGACTCGCGAAGAATCGCAAGGTCGTGTCAAGGCTGGCGGAGATGCGCGCACCCGTGATTCGTAAGGCGCAAATGAGCCGCGAGCGCTGGCTGGAACACATCGAAAGTATCATCGAGTGCGATGTCCGCAAGATGTTCGATAGCCATGGAAATCCTATCGAAATCGCTGATTTGCCTAAAAATGAGGCATCGGCAATCGCCGGATTTGAGTTCTGCGAGGAGTTCGGGAGTGCCACCAAGGGTAAGCAAGGGTCTGATTCGGGCGAATTAGGCGGACGCATCCCGATTGGCTACACGAAGAAATTCAAGCTGCTCAATCGGCTGCGCGCCCTCGAACTGTACGGCAAAGCGCAATGCTTCTATGCCGACAAGATGGTGTTGACGGGCCCGGATGGCCAACCGCTCGAAATCACCAACAACATCACGGTTGAGTTCATCGAGGCCCCCAAGCGATGAGTAAGGCGCAATTCCCGGCGAAACTCGCCCCTCTCTTCACGCCGAGCCGCTACAAGGTGGTGAAGGGTGGGCGTGGAGGGGCGAAAAGCTGGGGCGTCGCACGGGCCTTATTGATTAAGGGCGCGAAACAACGGCTCCGCATTCTCTGCTGCCGCGAAGTCCAGAAGTCCATTAAGGACTCCGTCCATAAACTCCTGAAGGACCAGATCGAACTGTTAGGGCTGGGCGCGCAGTACGACGTGCTGCGCGATGAGATTCGCGGGAAGAACGGGACGGAGTTTCTGTTCGCCGGATTGTCGGACCTCACCGCCGAGTCGATCAAGTCCTTCGAGTCCATCGACATTGTGTGGGTGGAGGAGGCGCAATCCGTTTCGAATAACAGCTGGGTCATTCTCATTCCCACCATCCGCAAGGCGGGCTCTGAAATCTGGCTGACCATGAACATCATCCTGGTCACAGATGCCACCTACGTGCGCTTCATCGAGAACACCCCACCGAATACCATCATCATCGGCATCAATTGGCGCGATAACCCGTGGTTGTCGAAGGAGCTGGAGGACGAACGCCTCCACTGCAAGGCGACGGAGAGCGAAGAGGAATACAACCACATCTGGGAAGGCCATCCCCGCATCACGTTGGCCGGCGCGATCTACGCGAGAGAAGTGGCCGCCATGATTCGCGAAGGCCGGTATGCCCCCTGCCCTTACGATCCACGCCTGAAGGTGCACACGATTTGGGACATGGGCTTTGGTGATGCCATGGCGATCGGCCTGGTGCAGAAGGCCCGCTCAGAAGTCCGCTACATCGCCTACCTCGAAGGCTCCTACAAGAAAACGGACGAGTGGGCCGTGGAGCTGAACGCCATGAAGCTCAACTGGGGCTATGACTACCTGCCCTTCGATGCGTTCTCCCATGATCGCCGCTCCGGGTCGAACGATTACAAAATCCTCAAGTCTTTTGGCCGCAAGGTGAAGCCGGAAGGGGAGGCTGTGCCAAAGGCTGCGCCGGAATTCGGGATTCGGGTGGCTCGCGGCATGTTGGCGCGCACAGTTCTCAATAAGGGCGGCCAGGGCATCGACCGCCTCATGGAAGTCCTGAAGCGCTACAAGCGCGTCATCCACAAGCAAACCAATGAGCCGGGCAAGCCGCTCCATGACGAATTCTCGCACGGAGCGGACATGGTCCGGCATACCGCAATGGTCGAGAGCAAACTGACGAACGAAGACGATTGGCGGGAGTCGGCGCAACGGCTGCCGCAGTTCCGCCCGATCGATTCCAGCATGGGAGCACTAGGCTAATGGTCTGCAAACACTGCCACTCCGCGATGGTAACGAAGGAAGTCCGCCGCGATCCCATCCCGCGCACCAAGTTCTACGAGGAACGCTATCTCCGCTGCGCGTGCACGGCCTGTGTAGGCTTCGTGTTGATCGATCTGACGCCGACCAGGGCGGAGAAGCGCATCCGGCTCCTCCGCAAGCTGGGGCACACGAAGGCCTTCAACCAACTTGTTGCCGATCATCGGGCCTGGATCAAGCGACAGAAGAAGGACGACACCACCGAACGACGACGACTCCACACCGCACGGAGGTTACTCGCATGAAGACGAAGCGCCAGGCGCGCCCGAAAGGGGAAACCCGACCGCAGTTCTATGTCCCGCTCCTCGACGAGTCGCCGAAGTTTTTCATTGTGTACCTCGTCGAGGTCGGCATTACCGCTGTCTCGAAGGAGTGTTACGAGCTGGTGCCGGAACCCACGCTGCAATGGGTGGATATTACCGACAACTGCGCCGTGGAGGACGGACACCTCTTTGACCAGACCAACCTCCCCTGCCAGCGCTTGATTCTCGGGTTCAATGCGCCGATCACGCCGGGGTATCGGCTGGTGCAGCGCGACATTACGCACCCGAACCGTGTCACCTCGAAAAGTTTCGGGGTGCAGCGACAGGACCTTCTGCCATGAGGATCGCACGCATCCCGGCAGACATGGGCCTCACCTTCGCCTTCGGCTTCATGTGGACGAATGAGGTGTGCGGCCTCTGCTTCTGGAAGTGGGCCCTGGTGCTGTGGGGCGACGAGGAGTGAAGCAATGCCGCCGCTTCACCAATGCCGGGCGGGCCACGAACTGGGAAATGGGCCTGCTGCGAGAGGGCCGCATCTGGCGCGGCGTGCGCTGGGTGTTCCCCTGGTCCACGATGAGCGACCGCTTTCACCCTCGCAGCGCTGACGAGTATCAGGGCCATGAACGCAACCAAGGAGGAGCCGATGAGTAAGCCGATTGTGGAGTTTTGCATTCTGGAATCTGTGGATGTCACGGCGGCCTCCACCAAGGTGCGGGTACAGCTGGCTATGACGCCCTCGTTCAACGGGTTCACCTCGGGCGATCTCGCCTTCGAAGTGCCGACGAACACGATCAACAGCGCGGTACGCACGCGAGTCTCCTGGAAGATCAAGCAGGAGACGGGCCTCGTCTATCAGCCTGACGAGCTGAAGGAAGTCGTCCTTCGCAAGCCTACGCCACAGGTCGAGCCCGTGATGGTGGAGCCGGAGCCGCTGCCGGAGCC
>JACQHN010000320.1 GCA_016199015.1 Nitrospira defluvii | reverse complement strand
GGACTTTTTCAGCATCCTGCCAGAGAGACGGCATGCCACGTGTTTCGTTCAATGCAATGCGGCTCACTCGTTGTCACCAGACTTCTGAGGGCAGCCGGTGGAACTCCGCCACCATCGGAAAGACGAGTGTCGCGAAGTCCCAGTATCGCATGCGGATCGCTTCGGAATGGGTGCCGGCTTGAAAGGTAATTTCCTCATCCTCGGTCAGCGACTGATCAACATAGACATGGAGCCCATAGAGGTTCCCGAAGGGAGGCATCGCGCCCAACTCGCAATCAGGGAACAGGTCTTTGATCTCGTCCTCGGTTGCGAGTCGCACATGGTGGGTCATGAAGACATCGCGGAGACGGTGGAGGTCCACGTTCCAACTGGCCGGCAGTACCGTCATCACAAACCGGTTATCCGCCTTCGCCACCACGACTTTGGCTATTTCCTTCGCCGGGGTATGAAGGGTTTGAGCCATGAGAACGGCACGAAAGGCTTCCGGGTGAGGCAAGACATCATAATGCACGTGTTCGTGATCGAGATAGTCTTTGAGTGGTTGTGAGATGGACATCGCCGCACCTCCTTCTTGGCGAACCGTCGGTTAGGAATTCTAAGTTGTGAGTTCTGGATAAGTTTGGAGGTATAGGCAATTTCCAGGAATTCAGCACTCAAAATTCACAACGTGCCACTCAGGGCAGTAGTTATAATTGAGCACTATAACACCACTCTTGAAGGGATACGGTTCTAAGGCGCGACCGGCGTGGCTTTCGACCTCTTGACAGGTTCCGGCCCCCTTCCTGTCCTATACTCTTCATGACTGGTTGTGGTGAAAGTATGGAATTGTGGGACGAGACGGCCACGTACAAGCCATGGCCCCGTACCGATTCAGTAAGGCCCGCAGACGTGACACTCTTTCTTCGTTGCGCCGAAGACTTCAGCGTTCATCTGGTCACCCGAGGATTTGTATGTGGCCGCGGTCAATATCTGTTTGATGACGACATTCCTGGCAGTCGCGGAACGGGCAGGAGTGGTCTTCACGTCCTATGAAAGCCAAGCGGAAGGACGTCTGGAACTGGTGGAGGGAAAGTTTCAGGTCACGCTGATCACGTGGCGGCCCCGCATTACGCTGGCGTCCGGCGGCGATGTCGCAAAGGCCAAAGAGTTGATCGAAAAGGCGGAAGCCTTGCCTCATCTCCAATTCGATGAAAACCCGCGTGACCCTTGAATCGACCATCGCCTGAAAGCCGACACTGTGGCATCTTGCGCCAACGCGGGGCGAGAATTGGGGTGAATATCTCCATTGTGCGCCGACGGCTGCTCGGCCGGCTTCCTGTCTGACACGCTTGTTCTCGGAACATGTGCCTTCGCCGGACCTTCCGCCTCACTGGCACGAGGATCGCATTCTTGCTGACGTACTGCCGAAAGTATGTTTTTGACCAATGGCTTCGAGGAGATGGGCTAAAAGGAGTGGAGCGATGAAAGCCAAAGCCATGGTCCTCTTTGTCTTGTCGATGCTCCTTGTATGTGCGGCGCCAAGCGGTTTGTATGCGGCTGGGGCAGACCCGGGGAAAGGACAGTCGATCTACACCAATCTCTGTGCCCGGTGCCATGGAGTCGAAGGGAAGGGGAATGGGGTGATGAAATTTACTCCACCGGTCGCAGACCTTACGTTGCCTGCCGTGCAAAACAAGTTGGATGCGACCCTCATGAAAGAGATTCATGACGGTCGAAAGAATACCGCTATGGGCACGTGGAAATTCGTCCTTTCTGACGAGGAGATCCGCGAGGTGACGGCCTACCTACGAACGCTCAACAGCGGTGTACGCAGCTCACGTCCCTAAGCGAATGGAGCGAATCATCACATGAGTTGGCGCGTGTTGGGTTTGGGTGCCCTGGTTCTGTGGGTCATTTCGATGGGCGTGATCGTGGCCCTGTTTGTTCAGGGACATACCAGACCCGGCACAGACGGGCGCACGGAAATCGTGCTGGCCCCGGCGGAACGAGACATGGTGTTGGCGGAGATGCGTCACTTGCTCAAAGCGGTGCACGGTGTCGTGACGGCGTTGGGCAGTGCTGATCAAAATTTCAAGGCGGCGGAGGGCGCGGCACGCGCAGCCGGGATGCAGATGGCAGCGGACGTCAACCCTACCATCATGCTAAAGCTTCCCTTGGCCTTTAAACAAATGGGCATGTCGATTCACAAAGATATGGATCATCTGGCCGACGGCATTGCGCAGGGTGAATCGTCGGTTCAGATTCTCACCCGTCTGTCGAGCATGACGGCACGATGCACGACCTGTCACGATATGTATCGGTTTGCGACAAAGTAGCGGTCAGCCGTCAGCGATCAGCCTTCAGCTGGGAGCCTGAGGGTTCAGCTGAAAGAGTCGTAAAGAGTGAGGCCTGGAAAAGCTGAATCCATTTTCTGGACGATGACTCATACCTACCAAGATAGACATTAGCTGACAGTCTCCGAATCAAAAAACTGATGGCTGAAAGCTGACGGCTGAAGGCTCAACGAAGGGGGTAGTGCCATGACATGCAATGTGGGTGGAATTGAGCGGCCGATCCGGATCGTGCTCGGCATTCTGTTGATAGGAATCGGTGCCTTTGCGGGCCTTCCGCCGCTTGGAACGGGGATTACGCTGGCCGTCGGTACGATCGCGCTGGTCACAGGCGCCATCGGGTTCTGTCCGGCCTGGAGTCTGTTCGGCATGAATACCTGTCCGATGAATTCGGGGAAAAGACCATAGCCCGTGACGCAGGGCGAATGTTGAACGGAAACTCTTTGTGAGCCATCAGGGACAGGGTGATCATCAACCGGCAGGGGGGCTCTCGACTCCGGTCGGATCACGGCGGATCTTTTTCCACTGGGTGACCGTGGCGGCGGCAGGGTTCGTCGGGATGGGGCTCGCCATTCCCCTCATTGGCTCGCTGATCTCGCCGGCCTTTACGCGTCGCCAACGCGCCTGGGTGGATGTCGGACCCGTGGACGACCTGCCCATCGGTCACCCCACACAGTTGGATCATGTCACGACCATCCGCGACGGCTGGATGGAAGCCAAATCGCATAAGGCCGTGTGGGCGGTGAAGCAGCCGCAGGGCGAGATCAAGGTGTTTTCCCCGATTTGTACCCATCTGGGATGTGGCTACCGTTGGGATGACGCGGAGAACAAATTTCTGTGCCCTTGTCACGGCAGCTCGTTCGACCTCAATGGCCAGGTGTTGGGCGGGCCGGCCCCGCGCCCGCTTGATGTGCTCCCGGCAAAAGTGGAAGCGGGCCGACTGCTCGTCATGTACAAGGACTTCAAGTCCGGCCTGCCACATAGTGTGGAATTATGAATTCTGAATGTTGAATTTTGAATGCTGCATCTTGAATTCAGCATTCCTCATTCAGAATTCATCATTGCGATCTGGTTGTAACTAGAATGGCTTCGCGAATTTATACCTGGCTCGACAGCCGCCTGAATCTGAAACCGGTTCAGCGCACGTTGCTCGATGAGCCGATCCCTGGTGGGGCCAGCTGGATTTACGTCTTCGGTTCCGCCACACTCTTTCTGTTCTTCTTGCAAGCCGCCACGGGCATGTTCCTCGCGCTCTACTATGCCCCGACGCCGGATCATGCGTACGACAGCGTCCGATTCATTGAGACCGAGATCACCTTCGGCTGGTTCGTGCGTGGGCTCCACCATTGGGGCGCGTCGGCGATGGTCGTGGCGATCGGCCTCCACATGCTCCAGACGTTTCTCTATGGCGCGTATAAATCGCCGCGGGAAGTGATGTGGATGGTGGGCGTGGTGCTGTTCCTCATCGTGATGACGTTCGCGTTTACCGGCTACCTCTTGCCCTGGGATCAAACCGCCTATTGGGCGACGCAGATCGGCATCAACATGGTCGGGACGGTCCCGCTCGTCGGAGATCTACTGTCTCGCGTTCTGCGCGGGGGAGAGACGCTTGGTGCGTTGACGCTCTCACGGTTCTTTGCGATTCATGTCTTGTTCCTCCCGGCGCTCCTCATCGGCGGGATTGCGTTGCACCTGTTCGTGCTGCGACGGGTGGGCCCGGCCGGACCCTGGACCGACGACCGCGCGTCGTTGAATAGCGAAACCTTCGCTCCCCGGCAGGTCTATATGGATGCGGTCGTCATGGCTGCGTTGTTCGTGGTGCTTGGGACTCTGGCGACCACCATTCCGCTGCCCTTGACGGATAAGGCCAATCCGTCTGATACGAGCTTCGTGCCGGTTCCCGAATGGTACTTCCTCTTCTATTACGAGTTGCTCAAGTACGTCCATGGACCGCTTGAACCGCTGGCGACGTGGGTCTTGCCGCTCTGTGTCATTCTCATCATGCTGTTCTGGCCGTTTATCGATCGCAACCCGGTCCGCAACCCAATCCGGCGGCCGGTTGCCCTGGGTAGCGGCCTGCTGTTCTTGCTCGTCGTATTCGGGCTGCTGGGGATTTCGATCAACAATCTCTACGCCGTGCCGAGGACCGATCCGGCGGTCGCACGGGGCAAAGCTGTCTATGCCCAGCTCGGCTGTGTCGGCTGTCACCGCATTCATGGCGAAGGCGGAGCTGTGGCGCCGGATCTTTCTCTAATCGGGGAGACGAGATCTGATCGAGCCTGGCATCTCAAACATTTCCGTGATCCTCAATCAGTGTCCCCGGGATCGTTCATGCCGAAATTTCCCCTCACCGGCCAACAGCTCAATGACTTGACCAGTTATATGTTGAGTTTGAAGCGGGCGACCTAACAGGCTGCGGAAAAACTCGATTGTTGCGCAATACGTCGCGATCAGCTCACGTGCCGTGTCGGTGGCAGAATCACCGCAGGATGCGCAAAAAGGCTGTTCAGCAAGGC
>JACQHN010000282.1 GCA_016199015.1 Nitrospira defluvii | reverse complement strand
GAGAGGATCGGACGACGGAGCAGGTATTCATGAATAGTCCGGGTTAACAGCCCGGCCACACCAGGCCCCCACGCTCCTACGGCCGCGGCGGATTGTCCTTGATGACGAGACTGCACACCTTCATTTGAAACGCGACCCCTGACGGTCCGATTCAGAGGAATGCGCCACTTTCACGATGCGAACGATCTGATCGTCGAGGTCGACCTCAATACGCACGACATCACCTTTCACTAGCGACTCGCGCTTCATCGTCGCTGGATCGGCCACCCGCAACAGCCACAGCCGGCCATCGTTGGTCTTGAAGGTCAGCAGTTGATTCCGGACATCGACGTTCTCAACCGAACTCATGGGAAAGACGGCAACCGCCTCGTTCCCCCGAGCCGGTCCGACCGTCCCCATCACCCCTACGAGCATGAGAGCTGCGAGAATACACCTGTTCATCGCGATCTCCTTTCAGTCCCAGACAAAGAAACAGAACAGCATGACAGGAGCGCACGCATTCACTCTACGGCTCATGGTTCAGATAGTCTGTCGGCGCAGTTGGGATTCGTAGGTGGCGGTAATTACCGCAGGGTGAGGTCGATCCTGCTATGGCACAGCTTCATGTCCACAACAGGGAAGGAGCGGAAGCGGAAAGAACAGAGTGGGCACTCGTGCTCGAAAACTGCTGCCGGCTGTGACGGGCTACGACCCAGCACAGCGAGAGGTGAGGAGACTCCTGACTACCGCACAAATACCATCACGCTATTCGCCGGCAGCACGACAGCTGCCGAATAGTCGAAGCCATGCAACGGCAGTGGATCGGCCACGACGCGCCCGCCGTTCCCCACCACACCCGCATTGACCCAGTTCTCATACACGTCGCTGTTGAAGACTTCGCGCCAATCTCCGCCATCGGGAAAGCCGATGCGGTAGCCGACGCGTGTAAAATTTGCGAGATGCGCCACCACGATCACGTCATGGCCTTCGCCTTCCACCCAGCGGTGAAAAGCCAAGACACGATTGTGATCATGCGCGTGCACCACCCGAAAGCCCTGTCCGCGCAAGCCTGGAGCAGCGCGGCGTACCTTCAACAATTCTGTGATGCATCGCAGGTGATCGAGCATCTGTCTGTCGCCCTGGTCGAGCCCGGCCCAGTAGAGCAGCAGGTCGTGATGCGACACAAAGTCATCCGCCCACTGTTTGTCTTCCAAAAACTCCTGGCCCATGAAGAGCATCGGGATGCCGGGCGCGGTCAGGCTCAGTCCCGTCGCGACCCTTGCACGGCTGCGGGCAAACCAGGAGCGCGGATGCTCCGGATCACCCAGGCGAGCGATGCGCTGCTCCCGTTCACGATAGACGATGTCGTGATTCTCCGGCCCCTGCACGAAACGCCACTGCTCCTTGAACCCGTCCGGCCAGAGGCTCTGCGCCAAGCCCGTCATGTTGAGCGGACGCTCGTCCGGTGCGCTCGCATTCCCGATCACATCGCGGATGGCGATGCGGAGGCCGTCGGTCAAGGTCGTATCAAAACCCGCGCCTTCCGGCGGAGTCTCGACGATGTACGGATTCACGCTCCAATATTCAGCATGGTGGAGTGCCTTCGGCCGATGCGCATGCAGCGTGGACGTGAGATCCTGACAAAATCGCCATCCCTGCGGCGCGCCGTCGTGATCAATCACGCTCACTTGGTCGTAGCGGAAGCCATCCGCGCGGTACTCGTCGAGAAAAAATCTGGCGTTCTGAATGAGGAAGTCGCGCACCTCCGGCTTGGCGAAATCAAACACCAGGCCGCCCGCATGCCCCTTGTCTGTGAAATAGAGTGAGTTCGTCTGTCCGTCAGAAGAAGGCTGCCGATCAAAGAAATACAGACTCTGGTCGCCGAACTCCCCTCCCGCATGGTTGTAGACCACGTCGAGAAGCATTGCCAGACCGTAGACATGTGCGAGATCCACCAGCGCCTTAAGCTGATTCATTTCTCCGCGCAACTCGTCAACCTGATACCGGCGCAGGCCCTTCGCATCCAGCAGCCCGTTCACCTCGTCGACGTAGGGAGCAAGATCGGCATCCGCGACGGCAAAATCCATCTCGGGTGAAAAATAGTCGGTGCCGTTGTATCCGAGGCTGAAGCTAGTCTGGAATTCCTGAATCGGCATGAGCTGCAGCGCCGTGATGCCCAACTCGGCGAGGTGCGGCAACTTGCGCGCGACATCGAGGAACGTGCCGCCCTTGCGCGGCAGGTTCGGCGTGAAGAAAGTCCCGACGTGGAGTTGATAAATCACGAACTCGTGGAAGGGCGGGGTGACGTACCCGCTCTCGTGCCAGGGGAAATCAGTGCGGCGGATGATGCACTGGCTGGGGAAGGGTGACTCCAGCTCGCGCGCATAGGGATCCCGCTTGAGCCCTTCTCTCACATCGCTCCCCTCGCCCACAACATAGAACATGTAACGCTGGCGATCTTTCACGCCGGGAATGAAGCCACGCCAATGTCCGTGTTCGTCGCGCGTGAGCAAACCGGCGTCGTTGCGCTGGCGATTGTTGAAGTCGCCAACCACGTGCACGGAACGGGCGTGCGGCGCCCAGCAGCGAAACGTCGCGCCGGCGGCGATCAGGTTGGCGCCCATCGGGGTATCGGGATGAATGTGGTCGAGTGAGGCGGCCATGGATGCCCCTCTGAGGTGAGTGGCTACAACGAGCTCATCCTATAGAAGGCTACCGAACTGAGCAAGAGGCAGGGTGGGGATGGGGAGAAGAGCAGATGGCTGGCAATGGCAAGAAGAGCTTATGGCGTATAGCGGTTAGCACGTGCGGAGGATGCGCGCTGGCAGACGATGCGCGAAGGAAACGCCTCACGCACGAAGGCGAGATCGGATCAGCGCAAGGATCTGTTCAGCTGCGACGTCCGGTGATGTCCTGGTCGTATCGATGGCCAAATCCGGTGAGAGCGGCGCTTCGTAGGGTTCTTGCAGACCCGGCACCGTGGAAGACTTGCCTTCCAGACCTCGCCGATAGGTGCCCTTTTTGTCGCGCTGCATACAGACTTCCAGCGGACATTCGATCGACACTTCCAGCAGATCCGGCATGAGCGTCCTGGCGAATTCCCGGTAAGCGCGTCGGCTTGCCGTGGCATCGAAGATCACGTTCACGCCATGCGCCAACAGTCGCGACCCCATGAATGCCAAGGCGCGGTAAAACAGATCTCGTTCTTCAATCGAATAGGTAGGAGAGGGCGTGAGAATGCGGCGCAGGGCATCGGACTCCAGCACTTCCGCTCCCAGGTCGAGGGCTTCCAGCTTCGGCCTCAGCCGCGCCACAATCGAGCTTTTTCCCGAAGCCGGGAGACCGGTGATCCAGAGCGCGAAGGCAGAGCGTTTCATTGGATGATCGTGCGGTTTGGCGACTTAGTGATTTGGTGATTGTGTGATTTGCCTCACTACCTGTCAATTGAAGAACTCATGACATCAGGACCTCCATGCGCGTTCACGCAATCACCAGATCACCAAATCACAAGATCATGACTTCACTCGCAGTACCGGTTCACATCTGCCGGATCGAACCGTGCCACCGCCAGCACATTTTCGATAAACCGGAATATTTTCCGCCGCACGGCGACGGTCAGCTTGGGGTACCACAGCGGACTGGCGAGCACCAACCCTCGGAAGGCGAAGAACGGCGCCGTCGTGTCCAGCACCCCACGATCGCGACTACGCGTCAGGTACGTCTCCCAAAACGAACGGAACAGGACTTCGAGCGGCCCCTTCAAGGTGCCGTGACGGCAGAGCGAGAAAAAGAAATAGTTGATCGACATCGAGGTGACATCATCGGCCGGCTCTCCCCACTCGCCGCGTGACCGGTCGAGCACGGAAAAGTCTGTCCCGCTGCGGAACAATACATTCCATGGATGAAAATCTCCATGCACTTGGGACAGGCGAGCATGTTTGCCCCGCAGACGCCAACGCCATTCATTGCAGGCCACTTCAATCGATTGCAGCAGATCGTCAGAAATGAAGGCGAAGCGATCCGGGTAACTATCGGTGAGCCCCATGATGCATTCCCCATGGCCCAGCAATTCCCGGAGGCGGCGACGGTAGAGCTGCGGGTCTGTATGCTTCACCCGGTGGATGGTCGCCAGATACCCGGCTAGCGTCTCAACCCGCTTCCGATCGAGCACGGTGGGCCTGCTCGTTCCCGCGAGTCGTTCGAGATCTTTGTGGTAAGTCGCGCCCTCAGACCATTGCGTGAGCAAAAAGAATTCTTTCGCCGCCGCCACGGACATCAACGCACCACGGTCGGTAAAGGCCCCCACATCCAGCGCAGCAATGTGGCGCGGCAGGCGGCCATAACAATCATAGTCCCAGAGCATCGCCTGCGCGCGATCAGCCGGATGTTCATGGCCGAACGGACCGGGGCTCATGGTTCCCAGCACCACCTGCCGGGTCGCACCATCCACACGAAAGGTTAGGCGGATCGGCGCGCCATACCCATACTGTTTGTACCGAGCGCCGCTGGTTTCCTTGCCGATCGGTCCATAGGCGACTAAGGTCGTGGTGGGACCGAACTGGGCTTTCAGATAGGCTTCGAGCGCAGATTTCTTCAGGACCGGCATACTGAGCCTACAGGCAAAACATGTTCCCAAAAAATCGCCACTCTTCACCGCCAGGGAAACACCAGCTGGCGCATTGAGCTTCAGCCAGCCTCAGGCGAGTGAGGAATAATGCACCACTGCCCAGTCCGGTAGAAATTGTTCTTCTTGGCCGGTCCGGCAAACGCCCCACTTTCACTCGATTCGGCGCCCTCCGCCCTGCCACTTCCCATCCTCGACGAAGGCACGTGCCTTGCTGGTGTAGATGGTGCAGCCGATCTCCAGCCTGAGCCGAAGGGAGGAAGAATGAACCTAGAAATTGAGAGCCGCAACATCGCCATGACCCCCCGTTGGAAAACCGAGATCGAAGAACGTATGGCCCTCCTGCAGCGCGGCCATGACGACATCATTCATGGACGCGTCACCCTCACCAAGAACCGGCATCATAAGAAGCAGGCCAACGTCGCAGAAGCGCTCGTCCTCGTCACGGTTCCGACCCGCCATACGATGACCGCCCGCAAGGAGGACAAGACCTTCGAGGAAGCGATCCGAGCCGCCTTCGACGCCGTGGCGATCGAACTGCGGAAGTACCGGGAAAAACGCGCCGACAAGGTCGTACGGACCGAACCGCTCCCGTCACTCCGTGGCGTGGTCAGCAAGGTCTTCCCGGGACTTGGATATGGTTTCATCCTCAAAGACGGCGGCGGGGAAGTGTATTTCCACAAAAATTCAGTCAAAGGCATCCCCTTCAAAGAACTGGAAGACGGACTGGAGGTGATCTTCGAGACCGAGCCAGGCGAGAAGGGCCTTCACGCCACTATCGTTCAACCACCCCATGCGCTGGAACTGTAGGAGTCCAGGCGATGTCGGACAAACACACACTCCCGGCCAGCCTGCTCGCCCCGACCGTAGACCCCAGTCGCCTGGGGTTCAAGGATACGAGCGAGGTCGAACCTCTGGACGAAACCATCGGACAAGAACGGGCGGTCGAGGCCTTGGAGTTCGGTCTTCAAATGAAGAGCGCCGGTTTTAATATTTTCGTTTCCGGGCCGGTGGGGACCGGCAAGGGCACTCTTGTCAGGCAGATGGTGAAGCGGCTGGCACAAGCCGCCCCTGCGCCTTCGGACTGGTGTTACGTGAATAACTTTCAGGATGCCTCACGGCCCCTCTGCCTCTCGTTTCCCGCCGGGCAAGGGGCCTCCTTCAAGCGAGAGATGGGCACATTTGTCGAACGCCTTCGCCGAGACATTCCCGCCGCCTTTGAAGGAAAGAAATATCTCGATGCCAAGGCGAAGATCATCGAGGACACGGAAGGGAAGAAGAAGACCCTGTTCCATGAACTCACCGCACTCTGCCACGAGCGCGGCTTCGGATTCGAAGAAACGCCGGTAGGCTTCGGGCTGGCGCCGCTCAAAGACGATCGCCCGATGAGTGAGAAAGAGATGGAAGAACTTTCCGAGTCGGTTCAACAAGACCTCACCGCACGCCGACAGTCGCTGGAAAGCGACCTGCGCGAGTTTCACGTCCGAACGCACGAGCTCGAACGGGAAGCCGAACAGGCTCTGCATCACCTTGACCATCAGATCGTCGCCAACGTCATGCAGGGGCCATACGAGACACTCCAGCGAACCTATCAGGCGTTGCCGTCTGTGATCACCTACCTGCAGCGGGTCCAACAGGACATCATTCACCAGTATAAAGACTTCCTGCCCCATAGCGGTCCGATGTCGCTCATCCCGGGACTGGAGCAAGCGCGCCGCCCTGACATGGCGCGATTCTCCGTGAACCTCATCGTCGCCCATGAAGCCACCGCCGGAGCGCCGGTGGTGGATGAATCCCATCCCACCTACGGCAACCTCATCGGCAAGATCGAGCGCAGGGCCCACCTTGGGGTAATGTATACCGACTTCACCGAGATCAAAGCCGGCGCCATGCTGCAGGCCAGCGGCGGCTATCTGATTCTCCAGGCGCTAGACGTGCTCCACCAGCCATTCTCCTGGGACGCCTTGAAGCGCGTCATCAAGACCGGGGCCGTCATCATCGAGGACCCTGCAGAGTTCTACGGGTTCGCGACCGCCGGTCTGAGGCCCGAGCCCATTCCCGTATCGGTCAAAGTGATCCTGGTCGGTACGACAGGCATTTACCACCTGTTGCAGGCCTATGAAGAGGATTTCCCCAAACTCTTCAAGGTGAAGGCGGATTTCGATGTGGAGGTCCCGCACGATGAACGGCAGGAGCGGCAGTATGCGCGCTTCGTGGCAAAGTTGTGCCAGGAAGAATCGCTGCCACACTTCGGCGCCGACGCCGTGGCGGAAGTCATTCGTCAGGGATTTCGCTTCGCCGACCGCCACGATCGATTATCGTTGCGTTTCAGCTTGGTCAGCGACCTCATCCGGGAAGCCGGTTATTGGGCCAAGAAAGGCGGCCATTCCTTCGTCACACGCGCGGATGTCGAAGCCGCCTTGGCGCACCAGCGTCATCGCGTCGATTTACCCGAGCAGTGGATCCAGGATGAAATCCGCGAAGGCACGCTGATGGTCGACGTGCAGGGGGACGTCGTCGGACAGGTGAACGGCTTGTCCGTCTATCAGCTGGGCGATTTTTCCTTCGGCCGGCCCACCAGGATTACCGCCCGCACCTATGTCGGCACCAAAGGCGTCATCGACATTCAACGCGAGGCCGAACTGGCCGGGCATATTCACAGCAAAGGGGTCATGACGCTGGCCGGATTTCTCGCAGGGACATTCGCCGGTGCACAGCCATTCGCGCTCAGTGCCACCTTGACCTTTGAGCAGACCTATTCCGAAGTGGAAGGCGACAGCGCCGCGGTCGCCGAATTGACCGCCGTGCTCTCCAGCCTGGCCGACATTCCAGTCCGACAATCCCTCGCCGTCACCGGATCGGTGAACCAACTCGGTGAAATTCAGCCCATTGGCGGCGTGAACGAAAAGATCGAAGGATTCTTCGAGTCGTGTAAGAGGCGCGGGCTGACAGGTACACAGGGGGTCATGATCCCCTCGCGCAATGTGAAACATCTGGCCCTGAACCGAACGGTGGTGGAGGCAGTGGAAGCGGGAACGTTTGCCGTGTACGGCGTGGACACCATCGAGCAAGCGCTCGAACTACTTACCGGCGTTCCCGCCGGGGAACGCGGGTCGGACGGGACGTTCCCTCCCGACAGCATCTACGGCCGAGCCGCCGCGCGTCTGGAAGAGATGGCACAGATTGTCGCCAATTGGGGAGAAGGAGAAGAAGAGGCGGAAAAGGTAAACGGGTAAAAGGAACAAGGCAACCGTACAGACGATCTATTCGTGCTTTTTACTGTTAACTTTTTCCTTTTTACTTTCTGAGTGAGGTTCTCATGCCCATGTACGACTACACCTGTTTGGACTGCGGAAAAGAATCCCTGATCGTCGTGACGTTGAAGCAACACGAGAAGGGTGAGGTCCAATGTCCGACCTGCGGCAGCACAAAACTGCAGCAACACTTTTCCACGTTCATCGCCCACACGACCAAGAAGAGCTGAGGGGGAGGAGCAGGCCCATGCGAACCTTTACAGGCACCGGCACTCGCATGTATTGCCTCGCTTCCGCCCTCGTTACGGCCATGGCAGCGGCCTGCGGACACGCCGCCGCACAAGACTTTCCGGCGGATGTCACCAGGGGAAAGGCCGTCTACGAGCGCCATTGCCTCGCTTGCCATGGCACCAGCGGATGGGGCGACGGCCCCGATGCCGCGGCCCTGCGGGTGCCGCCGACGAATTTCCACCGATTTACATCCATTCTCAAGTCCGATGAGGAACTGCTCCGAACGATCGAGCATGGCGTCGTCTTCAGCCCGATGCATTCATGGCAGGGTATACTGACCGAGACGGAGATGCAGGACGCCCTCGCCTACATCCGTCTCCTCGAACAACAAGGGCGATAGAGAAGACCGTCAACCAACGTGACAGATGGTAGACGCTCATGGAATCCATTGGCCCAGGTGATGCGTTGCTGGTGGTGGATGTCCAGTATGACTTCCTACCCGGTGGGGCGCTGGCCGTCCCGGATGGGGCAGCGGTGATTCCCGTGCTGTCCCGCTATTGCGCGCTGTTCCATTCAAAAGGTCTCCCCATCATCGCCACCCGCGACTGGCATCCGTCCAACCATTGTTCCTTCCACGAGCAGGGAGGGTCGTGGCCGGCACACTGCATCGCACAGACGCCCGGCGCCCAATTTCCTGAAGCGCTCCAACTGCCCCCATCGACTATCGTGATTTCCAAAGGTACCGATCCCGAACGGGAGGCCTATTCCGGCTTTCAAGAGACTTCGTTGCACCAATATCTCCAATCCCGAGGCGTCACGCGATTGTTTGTCGGAGGACTCGCCACGGACTACTGTGTCCTCCAAACCGTGCGGGATGCCCGCTTGCTCGGGTATGGGGTATGGCTGCTACTCGATGCGGTACAGGCGGTGAACCTTCATCCGGAGGACGGCCAGAAAGCGGAAACAGACATGTCCCGTCTAGGCGCCGTCCCCCTTCGCTGGGAGCAATTGACCGCATGACCTTCACCTCGGACGCGCTCCTCACCGACCTCTATGAACTGACCATGGCG
>JACQHN010000294.1 GCA_016199015.1 Nitrospira defluvii | reverse complement strand
GGACTTTTTCAGCATCCTGCGAGAGGGCAACCGTGCTAGGATGCGCTTCATGCTGATCGATACCCATACCCATCTTGACGATGCACGCTATGAGTCTGACCGCGAGGCCATGATCGCGCGTGCGCGCGAGGCCGGCGTGGAGACGATGATCACCATCGGCTGCGACCTCGCCACGAGCCGTTCCGCAGTGGCCCTCGCCGATCACTATCCCTTCGTCTATGCCTCGATCGGCGTGCACCCCCACGAAGTCAAACACATTGCAGCAGGCTGGTACGACGAACTCCGGCAGTTAGCGCGACAGAAGAAGGTCGTCGCCTACGGTGAGATCGGTCTCGATTACCATTACAACCACTCCTCTCCGGAGGAGCAACGCGACCGTTTCCGCGAACAGATTCAGCTGGCGCGTGAACTGAGGCTCCCGGTGATCATCCACACCAGGGAAGCGCAGGACGATACGATCCGCATCCTGAAAGAGGAACGGGCCTCAGAGATCGGCGGAGTGTTTCACTGTTTTTCCGGAGATGCCTGGCTGGCGAAGGATGCGATCGAACTGGGGTTTTATCTGTCGTTCTCCGGCATTCTGACCTTTCAGAATGCGACCATGTTGCGCGAGATTGCCAAGACGGTTCCGGCCGATCGGCTACTCATCGAAACGGATTGTCCCTACCTCACGCCGGTCCCGCACCGCGGCAAACGAAACGAACCGGCCTATGTCAAACACGTGGCCGAACTGCTGGCCACCATCACAGCCGACGACACACCCCTGACCACTGAAGACGTAGGCCGCCGGACCAGCGAGAACGCCCGCCGCCTGTTCAAAATTCCCTAAGCTGATGGTTTCGTTTACGTTGTGACTTCGGCAGCTTGCGGGGATTCCCCCCCCTTGTCCTTGGACCGTTTCACGACATCATGCTCCCCGCGATCCAACTCTTTAAAAGCGACGGTCGATAGGCTGGACGACCGATCCTGCAACTTGGCGCGAAACTCCGCCGCCCCGATGACGAACGCGCCGGCCGCCCTGGCCGCATTGACCACTTCATGATCCGAGGACACCACCGCGCACTCCCTGCCGTACAGCCGGGCGAGACGTTGAATGACCTGGTCGGCGCGTTCGCCTCGTTTTGAATACACAACTTCGACGCCGGAGTGAAATTCACGATGTTCCGCGCCCAGCCCGCCCTGCCAGCCGTCGAAAACAACCGTGATCGCATGGCCCTTTCGTTGACGGTACCCTGCCAGGTTCTTGAGGAGCGTCTCGCGTGCCGCCTCAAGGCGGCCGGAACCAGCCGGGACAGCCATTCCGGCGCTGCCCACAAGGTTATACCCATCGACAAGAAGATGTGTTGCCATCTATAATTACGTGGTTTGAGGCCTTTTGTTGACAATACCATAAACATCTGAGAAAAGGCCTAGAGGGTACCCTGTCGAGAGGAGTTCCGGTTCGTGACTCATGTCGTCGCTCTGATCCGCAACCTCCTGACGCTCGTGTTCGCATGCGTTCTGTTGGGCGCAGGCCCCTCATCGGGTGGCGAGATCCAAACCGAGCCCTCCTGGCCGCAGGACCCCCAGATCTCCGCTGAGGAACCGTCCCCCCGCTTCCTCCTCGTCAAGCAGGAACAGGCCGGAGCCTCACGTTATCCGATCATCGTCCGCGATCTTCGCACCTGGTCCACCGCCGAAGGCACACGCCTCGTGCTCGACCTGAATCGCAAGACATCCTTCTCCGAAACTCACCTGCGCAACCCGGACCGGGTGCTTATTGAAGTGAACAATACGATCCTCGGGAAGTCTTCCCGGCAGCGCGTCTCGGGCGGGACGATTCCGCAATCGTTTCAAATCGCACAAAGCCGCCCGCGCGTCGTCAGCATCACACTGACGCGCAACCAGCATTCCCGGTATAAAGTGTTCGCCCTCGAAAATCCCGACCGCCTCGTCATCGATATCACGCAGCGTCCAAAAGATCAGATCCGACAGATCGGCGAGACCTCGGCGACGTCGCCGCAAGCCCCGGCCGTCCCTTTGCCGACTCCGCCGTCGATCCCAAGCCCCACTGTCACGGAGCCGGTCCGCCCGGTCACGCCTAAACCCGCGAGCCCGATCCAAACGATCGTCATCGATCCCGGACATGGAGGAAAAGACCCGGGCACGGTGGGGCAGCATGGCACGACGGAAAAAGATGTCACCTTGAAGGTCGGCCTGCTGCTGAAATCCTTACTCAACACCTTGCCGAATACACGTGTCCTCATGACGCGTGAACGCGATGCCTTTATCGAGCTGGAAGACCGGGCCAAGTTTGCGAACGGCAAGGACGCGGATCTGTTCATCTCTATCCACGTGAACTCACACCCGCACAAGGGGGTCCGCGGGCTGGAGATCTACCATTTCGGCGAAGCCAAGGACCAGCGAGCTCTGGAGGTTGCCGCGCGGGAAAACGGCACGCCGCTCAACAATACCGGGGTGGGATGGGAATACCTCGTCGCCGACCTGCTCACGACCAAGAAGATCGAACATTCGCTCGAACTCGCCTGGACCGCCAAGCAGGCGATGGTGACCAATCTCAACGGGCGCTATAGCACCATCGACCACGGCGTGAAGACCGCCCCCTTTTACGTACTCCGTTTCACCACCATGCCCAGCATTCTCGCCGAGATCGCCTTCATGTCGAATCCCGCAGAAGAGGAGCAGATGCGGTCACAGCCGTTCCTGGCACATATCGCAGAATCGATTTTCGAAGGCGTCAAGACCTACCTCCACACGAATCCCCCCAGGTGACAGACCCCTCACACTTGGGCTAGTCTTCCCTCTTTCCAATTATGACCACATTTAAAGTCGTCATCGAATACGACGGGACGCACTACGCCGGCTGGCAACGTCAATTGAACGTGCCGACCATCCAGGCGACGGTGGAAGACGCCCTCACGGCGATCGCACAGACGCGTCTCACAATCATCGGCGCCGGCCGTACTGACGCCGGAGTGCACGCCCTCGGCCAGGTGGCCAGCTTCAGGACCGATCGTGGCCTGTCTCGCCGGGAATGGCTTCGCGCGCTGAACGCCCACCTCCCCGCCGACATCAGCGCCCTGTCGGTCGAAGAGGCGCCGGATGATTTTCATGCGCGCTACTCGGCGAGAGGGAAGCTGTATGAGTATCACCTGATGAATCGGTCCGAGCGGGCGCCCCTGCTCCGGGAGCGGGCCTGGATGCTCTATAAATCCCTCGACCTCGCGGCCATGACAGACGCTGCCGCCCGCTTGATCGGCGCGCACGATTTTTCTTCATTTGAAACCGCACCGACGGACAACGAGAATCCACACTGTCGCTTGGACCGGTTGGATCTCCGCCGCGAGAGGGATCTCATCATCCTTTCCTTCTATGCCGACCGGTTTCTCAAACAGATGGTCCGCGCCATGGTGGGAACCCTGGTTGAGGTGGGGCAGGGAAAACGAACGGCGGCCGACATGAAGACGGCGCTCGACGCGCGGTCGCGCGCGGCGGCGGGAAGAACTGCCCCGGCCCATGGCCTGTATCTCGTCAGAGTGGATTATGATGATGCGACGGATTGTGGGCAGGCGACCACCGATCCCAGAGGCGGGAAGCAAGATTAGGTCGAGCAGCGTCGGAGATGCCCATCACGTATGGCCCTCAGCGTCCACCTCCTCGCGGCATCCCCCATGGCACTTAGGAGATTCCACCGTGAGACAGAATCGGCATCATCTGCTATAGTGCCCCTGACGAACGACATCCCCCTTGAAAGGAGCCCTCGATGAAACATGTCTGCACCCTGTTGTCGTCCATCATGTTGGCGGCGGTCCTCATCACCCCGCAACTGAGTTATGCGGGAGCGCAGCAGAGCAAAATGAAAACCTGCAATGCAGAAGCAGACGCCAAAGGACTCAGCGGGGAAGGCAAAGGCGATGACCGAAAAGCCTTTATGAAGACCTGCCTCTCGGCCAAACCCGCGAAGACTGAAGCCGGCGCGTCGCAGCAGAACAAAATGAAGGCTTGTAATAAAGAAGCGAAGACGAAAAGCTTAGCCGGTGACGAGCGAAAAACGTTTATGAAGACCTGTCTCTCCAGCTAATGACTGTGGCCCCGGCGCGCTCTCACGGTCGCGCCGGGGTTCGATGGTCACCTCACGCGTCGATCGACGTTTTTCTCCCCAGGCTCGATGCCAGGTTCTTGGCGCCATGGGGCGAGTAAGACCGGCGGAGCGCGGGCCTGATGTCAGTGAGGGCTATTGGAGTCTCGATTCTCGAGCTTCTTTCGCAGCTCGATCAGTTCCAGCTCGAGTGCGGAGAATCGATCGGCGATAGGATCGGGCATATTGGTATGGTCCATCGTGGCATCGGGAAGCCGTTCCCCATGC
>JACQHN010000291.1 GCA_016199015.1 Nitrospira defluvii | reverse complement strand
TTTTCTCTCAATGGGTTGCGCTGGTTTGAGACGAAAAGTCATGAATTAACCAGGCTAAGAGAAGAGGGATGGGGAGGAAAATGCAGCATTCGTTCGACGCGCGCAATTGAGGATCGACCAAGCCTCCTTGCGGGAGAAACGAGCGAACCTTGGAAAGAGGGTTGGTAGTCGGAGGTGGTTAAGATGACGGATACCTCGCTCCTTCGGTCATGTTCATGATGACCAAAGGCATCCTTGAGTGGAAAAAGAAATGGGCGGCTGGGCGGCCAGCGGTAATGTGTAGGCAAGAGGTCGAGGCGGCCGCTTAGGCTGGGGAAGGCGTCGTTGTCTTCGTCGGCTCGCGATATTTGGCGAAACAGATGAGATCCAGGTGGTGGTAGTGGTTGGGCAGCACGGTTTCCGCCTTGTAGCCGAGATTCAAGAAAAACTGAATGTTCCTGGCCGTGCGCAGCATGGTGCAGGCATAGAACTTATGGGCGTCGGTCGTGACCCGTTCGATTTCTTGCATCAGCGCTTTCCCCACCCCATGGTGCTGGTGGGCGGGACTCACCGATAGCAACCGGATCACGCAGACACCGGCCACCGTCCAAAAGCGCACCGATCCGACAACGAGGCCGTCCTCCTCCGCCACGAAGATACGTTTCTCCTTGGCGTCTTCCCTGAGGCTGTCGAGCGTTTCCGTGGTCCATGCGCTCACTTCGTAGACAGTGGCATATTCCCCGAAGGCGGCCTGCTGCACCTTGAGGATCGCCTCGAAATCAATTTCGCTCGCTGCTCTGATATGAATCATGAATGGCCTGTCCCTGGGGCCTCGTCTCGCGAAGGTGAAGATACCAGAGCCCGGCCCCATCTTCCAGCCGACGCGCAGCTGGAGACGAATCGGGCACCCTGAATCTGTGAAACGAGTGCAACCATCCGGTCGGTTGTGGCAGACCGCCGTCTTTCTGGCGGCGCGGGGGCCGTCCTTCGTGCTACAAGGGGTGGAACTACAGGCCCCTATCGCGCGCGAATAGCAGGGGCTGTCGAAGGGGATGAGAGATGTAGACGAATGTGAGAATCCGGAACAGACTCCGAATCTTGGAGGTGCAAAGGGGGAACACATGTCACAGGCAACCCAAACCGAAGTGGGAACGGTCGCCTCTCTCTGGCGATACCCGGTCAAGTCGATGATGGGGGAGGAGTTGCCGGCCGCGCAGGTCAACGAGTACGGGGTCCTCGGGGATCGGGCTACGCGTTAATCGACAGCGCCGATGGCAAGGTGGCCACAGCCAAGAACCCCGGCAAATGGCCGACGCTCTTCGCCTTCCGCGCAACCTCGCTTAATTCACCCAGCAGCAGTACGGCCATGCCGCCGGTCCGCATCACGCTCCCCGATGGGACCACCATCACCAGTGCACAGAGCGACTGCAACCAAGCGCTCTCGAAGGCGCTCGCACGTCAGGTCACGCTCGCGGCCAGGTGACCGGGCTGCCGTCATCACTTGCGGCATCATGGACCGCAAAGTTCGAAGAGTACTGGCCCGATATGGAAGGCTTGGACCACCGAGACACCGTCACAGATTTCGCGCTTCCGCCTGGAACATTCTTCGATGGCGCGACCGTCCATCTCCTGACCACCGCTACGCTCGACCGGCTGCGGAACGCCTATCCGCAAGGGCGCTTCGAAG
Organism: Nitrospira defluvii; assembly: GCA_016199015.1. GTDB lineage: Bacteria > Nitrospirota > Nitrospiria > Nitrospirales > Nitrospiraceae > Nitrospira_A > Nitrospira_A defluvii_B. The sequence continues at coordinate 2,599 of JACQHN010000291.1, read as the reverse complement.
TCCCGCGCTTTCGTCCAAACCTCGTGGTGGAGTTCGCGGGAGGGGAGAAGGGGTTTGTCGAAGAGGCCTGGATCGGTCACATGCTCGCCATCGGCGATGTAAGGCTGCGCATCACGGGCCCTTGCGGTCGCTGCGTCATGACGACCCTCGCTCAGGGAGACCTCCCGAAGGATAGCGGGATTTTGCGCACCGCGGTCCAACAGAATCACGGCCATGTGGGGGTCTATGCGTCGGTGGTGCAAGGGGGGACGCTCAGCCGTGGGGATCGGGTGAGGCTGAGCGAGTAAAGAGAGGGCGGGTCCTGTCGCCGATCAGCATGGAGTTGGGATGGCTTCGCGTTTCGCTCACCTGCATCCCGGACCGGTTCCGGCCGCCTCACGGGACACGGCCCGCTCACATCTTGCGGGCGTGCACAGATGTGGCGTCACTTAGTCGTGACGCCGTGCACCTCGGCGGCGCGCACAAAATCGATGCTCCTTATTCGTCGCGTCGCGCACCTCGCGGGAACGCGCGCCCTGTTGGGAAAGGCGGCGTCTTGGCGCCGCAAGGGCGGGCGGGTGAGAACGGGAAACAGGGCCTCGTTCGACGCGCGCGCGTTGGACCAGATCCAGGCCGCCCTTTGAAGAATGGAATGAGCAAGCTTGGAAGGGGAGAGGAAGGGCGACCAGGGCAATCGCCCTTGCTCGCGCAACGCGCACATCTGATGATTCGATCGTATCAGCGGTGAACGATGTGCTCGTTGGACGCGCGCAGTTGGGCGACTCCTCTGGCCACCCTTGAGTAGAGCACGAACAAGTGAGGAAGGAGTTTTTGTAGGCTGCTCGCTTGGGAGAAGGGCGCGTCTCGGCGCGACCTTGGAGGCGCTGCGACTCAGTGTGCAGCGCGGCCGGCCCTTCGGCGAAGAAGGGTGGGTGCGCCGAACGGCCAAACGATTCGGGATGGAGTCCACGTTGCGACCCCGCGGGCGACCAAAGGGATCATGAACAAAGACTCCCGACCCCTTTTCAGCCCCCTGGGATTTTCGCAACGCAGGCCGTGAGCAGGTCGCGCGTCCCGCTGGCTGTGTGGGCATCGCCCGGCCGCAACCCGCCCTGCCAGACGTCGTTGCTCTGTCCCTCGAAACAGAGCAGTGGGTGATACGACGGCCGGCCACGCTTGATCGGGTTGTAGCCGATGCGGGCCTGCTCCTGGTGGCCGTAGACGACCAACCCGGTGGAGTCGACATCGAAGAGCAGCCGTGCAGGCCTCCGCGGCCGAACACTCATCCGGTAGAGAAACCGGTCGTGCAGCGCCCGCAGCTTTGGCAAGGCGGTGGGAGCCACGCGCAACAGAAACCGCCGGAGTGTCGTCGCATCGGGATAACTCGGCAGACCGGTGAGGTACTGAAACACGCCATTCTGGCGCAACAACTGGGTCGTCTCGATCCGTTCCAACCCGAGGATCATCGGGTAGAGCAACGCGAGCAACATCTGGCCCACGCTGTAGCGATTGTTCCGCTGGGCCAGGCGCCTCTCGCTGGCCACGGCATCGTTGAACCCGATCTGGGTCAGGAAGCGGTGGAGAAGATACGCGCCGCCGTAATGGGTCAAGCTCCGTTCGCCAAAAGAAATGGCGAGTTTCCTGGGTCCTCTGGGCATCACGGTGAATGCTACTGCTAAAGTAGCTTTCCCCGCAAAGCCTTTGCGGCGGTTCTATCCAGAATGGGCGCACCAGGAGAAGATATTCCCTCAGGTTCTCACGCAGGATTCAGGTTCAAGCCAATCCACATCGGCTGCTTTCTCAGCCCCTGAACCTGCCACTCATAGAATCCCGTCGCAATCACGAGACAGCGCCTGCACTTGAAGGCGATCCGAAATGAGGGCTTCTCCGCCACGGTCTCAGCTTTGGCATTGATACATCCGTAATGGCGCCAATGCGCCGGTCACCGGGATCACGGTCAACACGATTGCCGCGCTGGGGACGTTCGCCGGAACGAACTCACAGGCCGCGTTTAGAGAGGTCGATGCGGTCAATCTGAAGGGTATCTATGAGCTGCATCTGCCCAATAACGCGCTCCTAACCGGAGCGAGCCGGGTGGTGTTCAAGCTGCAGGACGCCGGGTCGAACAACGTGGCGCCGATCGGTATTGAGATCCAGTTGGTGGCGTATAACCCGGACGATGCGAACGCGTTGGGGCTGACCTACATCGACGTGGCGACATCGAGCCAGCTGGCCGCGGTGTCGTATACGGCGCCGGACAACGCGGATACCGCGCTCATTAAATTAACGACAGACCAATTCCTATCTCTGTTTTACGGCGGGACACGAATCACGTGGGTTAGGCGCTTGAGAGCGGACCGTTCGGCGGAGGCGCAAGGGCTTTCAGCTCGCGGAAGCGTTTCAAGGATTGGCATTTCTGGCAGAAAGCCGCATAAAAGGCCAATGCTAATTCGTCCTGTCCTGCAATGAGGACCTGAATAGCCTTGTCGGCGTGGTCTTTCTCCGGTTCCGAAAAGTGGAGCAACTCTGCCAGCGTCATGTGAAACGCTTCCGATAGCTTGACAAGATTCAAGAGAGAGACGTTCCGTTCTCCTCGCTCGATCCCCCCGATGTAGGTGGG
>JACQHN010000306.1 GCA_016199015.1 Nitrospira defluvii | reverse complement strand
CGCTCGGCGTTCACGCGATCACGTCTCGGCCCGTGAAGGCCGCAGCAGTTAAACCGGTTCGCCGCTCTCGGCAGCCAGTCACGCCGAGGCCGGAGCAGCCGTGGCGCACACGGCTGCTGCCGGAACGAGGAACACACGCGGCGGCGGCCATCACCTAAACCGGACATGTCTACTTTGGGAGAAAGAGGACGTTTCTAAATTGGGTTGATAGGCCTGGATTCTCGGCCCTAAAACAGAGATAGGAATGGTATGAGAGGCACAAAAAAACCTCGTCGGCCGCGCTGGGCGCGGATAGAAAGGGTGTATCGCCACACACAACCGTGAACCGACAAGGTGACAGGATGGTACGACAAACGGTGTTCGGATTCAAACTGGAACGCACGGAGGAATCCATGACCGCCCACGGCGGATTGGCCTTGTTGGCCGAGTTCAACCATGGGCTCGGCGTCTGTGGGTTGACGGATCGCTATCTGCCGGGTTCTGGGAGCCATCGGGGCTATGCCCCCTCCGTGTTTGTGGATCGGCTGATTTTGATGCTCCAAGCCGGGGGCCGGAGTCTGGAAGATCTGCGGGAATTACGACGTGAAGCCGGCCTGATGCGCCTGCTGGACCGCGCGGCGCTGCCCGATCCCGATACGCTGGGCGATTGGCTGCGCCGGATGGGCGATCCGCAGACCGGACAAGCGGGGCTCGTGGGCCTGGGACAGGTACGGGATACACTGACGGCGCGGCTCTTGCGCCGCGATGGCCATGAGACCAACACGTTGGATGCAGATGCGACCCGGGCAGTGACGAGAATTCGACAACAGGTGAGGGACACACCCGTGTACAGCACTCCTCTCACGAGAAGAAAGAGGGGAACGGGTTAAAAACCAGGTGGACAACCTGCCCAACGAACGTTGCGGAACTTCTATCTCTGGATTTGGGCCCGGCTTGCGACTCGCATAAAAACATGCTAAACAACAAAAGGGGGACTCTCCAGCGTAGGAAGATGAACCGGCTTCCTGATCGAAACGAGCCGATGGCTAAGACGACACGAAAGAATACCGTAGGGCAGACCGCGGGACGCTCGAACCGGAAAGAGCTACATGTCGGGGATATCGTCCGTCGTTTCCGAAGGCATCGCCACCTTTCCGTTCGGATGCTGGCCGCCAAGTGCGGCTTCTCTCCAAGCTTTATCTCTCAGGTCGAACTCCGGCAAGCTTCTCCATCCATCGCATCGACTGAACGCATCGCATCGGCCCTGGGCGTCACCCTCGGAGAGTTCTTTCGTGCTGTAGACCCCTCTCCCCCTGCAGTGATCCGGGCCGACGCACGACCGGTGGTGCAGAGCGAGTGGTCTCAGGCCAAGATTGAAGCGCTCGGGCCATTCAGCGCAGACAGCCAGTTGGAACCCATGGTCATTACGATCCAACCGGGCGGAGCGAGCGGGCATAAACCCTACGTGCGGCAGGCAGAACAATTGGCGGTGGTGCTCCAGGGAACTGTTGAATTGACGCTCGAGGAGGACGTCCACGACCTCAAGCGAGGCGATGCCGCCGGCATTCCCCCAGGCAACCGGCACTGCTGGCGGAACAAGAGCCAGAGACCAGCCCAAATTCTGATCGTCACCGCCCACCGAGTCATATAACCCACTGTCGTAGAGTCAATCCACGGCGTCACGCCCGCGACCCCTTCAATCTTTTTCGGATACAAACTTGATCGCAGGAATTCGAGTGAGAATGACGGAGAAGACTTGTCCCGAGCGGAAGAGCCTGTGACCGGCAGAGCGGAAACACGCGATATTGCAAGATTGAAGGACGCTCGTCAGGTTCGCAGAAGAGCCATGACGCTCAGACAGACGAGTAGGTTGTTGATGGCATGGCCGATCATCCCCGGCCATAGGCTGCCGGTTCGTTCATAGGCCCACGCCCAAATCAGCCCACTCCCAAACACGCTGAGGAAGCCGATCAACCCATAGCCGTGCGCGAGGGCAAACAGCGCCGCGCTCAGCATGGCAGCAGGCCACCATTGAAAGCGCCGTCGGAGTACGCCGAACAGCAGGCCCCGAAATGCCAGTTCTTCGAAAACCGGCGCAAAGAGCACATATTCCATCAGGCTGACAGCGAGAGTCGGCGGCGCCCCCCATACCAGGTCGGCATCGAACCACTCCGTCCAATGACTGACCAGATTCAACGGTTCAGCGACCCGACCCATCACCCACTCGCCTACGAGCCCACCCGCCACGACCGCGAGAACCGCGAGTCCCAATTGTCCCAGGTGGCGTGGTGCGATGCGCAACCCAAATCCTGACCAGAATGTCTGTCGCTGCGGCCGAAGCAAGTGGTAGTAGGCCAGGGCCAACAGGGGCAGATTCGACAAGGGCACAGCTAAGACTCGCAGTGAGGGATACTCGATGGCGGCATAGAGAAACGCCACGGTCAGCAGGGCACCGACGGCGCCGCCGCGCAGTAACACGCCCGCTCCCAATCGGCCGGCCCACAAGGGCGGAAGCTCGGCGGATCCCACACGAAACATCGCCGTGCGCGGTCCCCGTCCTACCCACCACACCAACACCAGCAGACCCACGACCATGAGCGCCAGTTCGAGAGCGGCAAAGGCCCGCGAGCGCCACAGCAAGGCCGCCGCTCGTTGCTGAGAAGAGGCCTCGATCGTCGCCAGCAACGGTCGGTCTCCCGACCGTTCAGCGATACGAGTTGCGAGGCGGCTATAGAACCAACCGGTGAGAGGCTGCTCCGCGAGATGGGCCTGCAAATCGAAGGCATGGGCGCGGGACACATGGGAATCTATATAGCCGGCCTGAAGGAATCTCGCAAAAACTGGGTACGGTTCACTCTGCCGCCCCCATCTCGAAACTTTATGTTGGATATCCTGAAGGCGTCCCGCTTCACCCTCTAAGATCGCCAGATGCAAATCCACGAAGGGATCGGGAGACTCTTCGGCCAGTTCACGATACCAGTCGATGGCCTGTGCGCGATCGTTGGCATCGCTCCCCATCGTGACTTCATAGAGAAACTGTTCCCAGACCGGCAGGGTCTTCAGTCCCGCTTCTAAATCCATCAGACGGCCCACCATGTGACTAAGCGCCCGTTCGGCATCCGGCACACGATCGACACGCGGCACATCGAAAGACAGCCAGGCGACCACGGCAATCGATGCACAGAGAACCACCGCAGACAACAGGGTGATCGCCCGCGAAAAACCGGGATTATAGGGATGCGGCGGTGGCGGCGCCCCGACCATAGGGATCGGCGCTACGGCCTCGTTGGATGTCGACAGGCTTGGTTCGTACGTGTCCACGGAAACCTCGCGAGCGCCGGAGTATATACTATCGGCCTTTCGAGAGGCGAAACTGAATGGCCGTCCCCTGAGAAGTCCGTCGGATGGGCGGGCCGACAATCCCATGGCCGAATCCCATCTTGTTTCGTTATACTAGCCCGCATGATCATGACGGT
>JACQHN010000305.1 GCA_016199015.1 Nitrospira defluvii | reverse complement strand
GTGTTGAGTCTGTCTGCTTCTGCGTCGCCACGGCGCCGCCGGTGAACTCTTTAATGGCTCGACCGACTTTTTCCGTCGAGGCGGTCTGTTCGGATGCCGCGCTCGCGATGTTCTGGGCCAGCTCGGACGACCGCTTGGCAATGTCAGAAATTTCAGCGAACACGTCACCGGTTCGAAGGGCCGAGGCGGATCCCGCTTCCACCGCCTGGGTTTCATGTTCCATAGCGACGACCGCGTCCTGCGTTTCCGTCTGAATCACTTTCACGAGGTCCGCAATTTCGCGCGTGGCCTGTGTAGAACTTTCCGCCAGCTTTCGAACCTGGTCGGCGACGACGGCGAATCGCGCACCGGCCTCACCAGCGCCGGCCGCCTCGATGGCGGCGTTCAGCGCGAGCAAGTTCGTTTGATTGGCGATATCTCGAATCGTCGACACGATCTGGGAAATTTCGAGTGAACGATCGCCGAGTCCTTTGACCTGTTTGGACATACGTTGCACGGCGGACCGAATGCTCTGCATGTCTCGCACGGTTTCTTGCACCGCCACGTTGCCTCGTTCCGTCGCCGACAGCACCTGCTTGGCGGAATCTGACGACGCGCCGGCCGTGGTGGCCACTTGACGCATACCGGCAGCCAACTGTTCGACTGCGCCCAGTGTACGCACAGATTCTTCCGCCTGCGTCCTGGCTGTTCCGGACATTTGACCGGCTGAATCCCGCAACGTCCCGGCTGACTTGCTCACCCTATCGGCCGCCTCACGCACCTGTTTCAACAATTGCCCGAACCGCGCGATCATGAGGTTGAAACCGTCCGCAAGGTTACCGAACATATCGGCCGTCACTTCACCTCGCTTGGTCAGGTCTCCTTTACCGACTTCGGACACGAGTACCAGAAACTGCATGAGGCGTTTTTGCATGAGGTCGCGTTCTTCTTCGGTAGACACGAGAGTCGTAATACGGTCGAGCATGGAGTTGAACGCCGTGGCCATCTGGCCCAGCTCATCGTGCGACTGAATTTTGGCGCGCGCCTGCAGATTGCCGCCGGCGGCCTGAGTCGCGACGTTGGCGATGTGCGTGATACCGCGTGACAGAAAGGTCGCCAAGATGTATCCGACGAAAATTCCGAGCGCCACGGCCACCAGACCGCCGACGACCAGAATGAACGTACCGGTGGAGGCCAGGGTCTGCGCGTCGTCGTTGAGATCCTTAGCGACCGCTTCAATGCTGGTGACCTGCTCATTGTGGCGCTTTACGGCACCTTCGAAAGACGGCGTCAGGTTGACGGTTAAGGCCAAGACGCCAAGAGCCCGCATTTGCTCGGCCTGTCCAGAGGTCAATTTGGTTCGGTCGAAGCTGTCCGCCATGGCGGACAAGGCGCCGTCTGAGTCTTGGAAGTATTTCTTCAGAGCCGGCTCAAACAGCGTCAGGTCCCTCGTTTCGTCGCGGCCGGAACGTGACGCGCGCAAGGTCGTGCTCTTATAGTTACTCAATGCTTTCTCAATCTCTGCCTTCAGCGGGGCGAGCTTGGTCACATCCTGGGCGAAGTCGGCTTGCTTGGTGGCCGACGCGACATCCAGCAAGATTTGGTGATGTTTGGTCAGCGCCGTTCCCATCTGCGCAAATTCGGCCAGCGGCACGGTGTAATCGGCGTACACCGTTTGTGACTGGCTACTGAGCTGGCGTAGCGTGAACACACCGACGCTGGCCATCATCATGATGATGACACTGACGAGACCGAAACTGACCAGCAGTTTCGTCCGGGTTTTCATGTCTTGGAATCGATTCTTGACGCCTTGCCCGATCATGGTGCGCTCCTCCTTGTTCGCTGCTTCCCTCAACGTTCGGCGGCCGGTCGCACAATCTCCGGTCACGCACGCCCGCGAAGATTCACATCATTGCTCGTTATGCTGCCGACAACGCGGTACTGCCTCCATCGACCTGGGCAAACACTTGCGGCACTTCCAACACCCCTCCCAGACGCTCGTCCAGTCGAAGGACAGCCGATACACTGGGGCGCGCGCCCGCCGGTCCGGCTTGCATGGCCGGCAGCAGGTGCTCGCGAGAAACGGTGTGAATTTCGGGAACGTGGTCGACAAGCACCCCGATGTGTCTTGCGCCCTGACGAATCACGACCGCGAATGGAAGCGCGGCATGGTTCATCGTCAGGCCGAGCATTCCTCGTAGATCGATCAGAGAAATAACCGTGCCCCGAAGATTGGTCACTCCCGTCAGCAGGCTAGGCATACCCGGAACGACGGTCACGGATTCCACCTCGAATACTTCGCTGACATGGCGGAGATCAATGGCGAACGGTTCCCCACCCAACGTCAACACACACATGCGCAGGGTTCCTTCGGTCGCCGCAGCGGAGAACCCCGATGAACGAGAGGGTCCGTGAGCCGGGGATGATTCGAGCGGTTGGGAATGGGTCGTCGGGAGGTCGCTCATGGGTTAGTTCAGCGCCCGTTTCACGGCTGCAACCAAATCTTCTGCTTTAAACGGTTTCACGACGTAGCCGTTCGCGCCCTGTTGCTGGCCCCAAAACTTGTCGCTTTCCTGCCCCTTTGAAGTACAGAGCACGATCGGAATGCCTTTGAAACGGTCGTCGCTCTTGAGGTCACGGCAGGTCTGGAACCCGTTGCGCCCAGGCATCACGACATCCAATACGATCAGATCCGGCTTGTCGGCCGCCAGTTTATCTTCGAGTTTGTCCGTGTTGGGATACGACACCACCGTATGATTGGCGGATTTGAGATAGCCCTCGATCAACTGCAGCTCGGCATAGGAATCATCGACGACAACAATCTTGCTCATGAATGCATCCTCCCCTTCAACCCAGGTAAATGTGCGAGGTGTAAATTCTGTCGAGTTAGGTGATGACGGTTACCGCATGGGAATCACGATGCTGATGGCGCCCGCCAAGTCGCCCTCATGCCACCCTTCTTTCTTGGCGCCGGTGATATCGCGCTCCCCTTTGGGGTTTCCATGGCACCCGAGGCAGGTGACCGCGGCATACTCAGGATCCATCATCCGCAGCACCGGCTTCCCGTC
>JACQHN010000027.1 GCA_016199015.1 Nitrospira defluvii | reverse complement strand
GTCACGCAGAAGGACTTGCCTGGAGAAATTCTGCAGGGCACCATCTGTCAAGATTGCCACATGGAACCGTCCACCGGTAGTTCCACCTCGAAGCGTGGCGCTATGACCCGGGCGATCGGCCGACATTGGTTCCGCGGGGTCGTCATTCCAGGCACCTTGTTGAAAAACCGCAACCTGCAAGCGGAATGGATGCCGCGTATCGAAGTGGAGGCGACGAAGTCCGGGGCAGGGGTGGAGGGCACCGTGCTCGTGAAGATCGGCAGTTTGCCGCATAGTTTTCCGGACGGCGATCCGGTGTTGAAGCAGTTCCTGCTGTCGATCGCGGTCAAGGACGCGCAGGGCAATGTGCTGGGTGAAGAAACGAAGCGGTTCGGCCTGCCCTATGAAAAGATTTTGCGTGGCCCGATTCCGGACCCCTTTATCAAAGGGGGAAATACACGCCGCGTGCCGTTCTCGCAGGCCGTGAAGGCCGGTGGAGAACCGGCGAACATCGAAGTCGTGCTCAGCTATGCCTTGATCCCCGAGCCGGAGGCGGAGCTCAAAGCCAAGTATTTGGCGACCCTGGCGAACGATCAGGAACGAGCGACCGCGAAGAAGGTGATCGAAGAATACATTCAGCCTCGCATGCTGACCTACCGGGCCAAGTCACTCTGAGGTGCCGTGCTGGTTGTGAAGCGCAGGCACCGAGGGACGCACGATGTGCGGAGGATATGCCAACGGTGAAGAATCGACGAGGATTCCTGCAGGGGATCGTAATCAGTGCATTGTTGTTGGCCATGGCCCTGACAAGCTATGGCGTGCAGCAGGGACTGGCGCAAGATGCCAAAGCCCAAGCCACCATCGAGAAAGCCTTTCCCAGTTCCAGCAAGTGTAAGCGTTGCCACGAGCGGGTGTTCGAAGAGTGGGAAACCTCGCCGCTCTCGCGCTCGATCCATACGCCGACCTTCCGTGCCGCCCTTGATGCCTACCTGACCTCCTCGGCCGGTAAAGATAAAGCCCTGTGTTTCCGTTGCCATGCTCCGCATGTGCGCGAGTTTGCCGACCACGCTCAATTGTTCGTGACTCAAGCGCAATCCGGCGAGCCCTCGCTGGACGGCGTGGCTTGCGCGCAATGCCACCTCATCAAGCAGGTGGATCGGACGAAGCAGCCGCCCGAACCGAAGTACGAGCTCGGCAGCAAGACTATGTATGGGCCCTACAAAGATTTTGCGCAGAACCTCGCGCATCAGTCGATGGATCTGAGCCTGTTCCGCAAGTCGGACCTCTGCTTGAATTGCCATCAGGTGGTGCCGGCTGCGGCGGAGCTCGGCAAGAGCAACGATCTTTTGGGCAATTGGGACCAGAGCAAAGCTGTAAAGGCTGGCAAGGAATGCCAGACCTGTCATATGCCCGAACAGGTCGGCGAATCGGCCAACGGCGAGGCCAAGCGTAAAGTGGCCAACCATACTTTTCCGGGCCGGATCGGCCAGCTCAGGCAGGAAGCCGCCAAACTAGAGGTCACGACCAAGGTCGAAGGGGAGAAGACCACCGTGACTGTGGCCGTGCAGAGTCTGGTGCCGCACAATCTTCCGACGACGCATCCCGGCTGGGCCAGCGTGGTGTTAGAGTTGGATATCAAAGGTAAGAACCTCAAGACCGTCTTCAACGACAGGCGTGTCTACGGTCGGACCTACGCCGATGCCAAGGGCCAGAAGACCGTGTTCGACTTTGAGGCCGTCAAGGTTCTCGAAGAAACGGTTCTCAAGCCGGAGGAGAAACGGGTTGAAACCTTCACCTTCCCCACGCCAAAAGATACCAAGACGTTCGACGTCGAAGCCATCCTCAGCTATGCCCCAGTAACCGGACCGGCTTCTTTCCTGCAGCGCATCGAAGCAGAATCCTCCAAGGGCGCGCAGGACCCCGTGTTTCAACCGATCCCGATCGTGAAGTTCAGCGAGAATATTCCGGTCGCCAAGTAACGGCGTTTGTCTTTCGTGACACGCAAGACGACCCTCTCTCGTCGAAGACCGAGAGTCGCTCGGTTACGCGAGAGACGAATGACGACTCACGAGATACGCGTTACTCAGAGACGATGCGGGAACCGGGGGACTTCATCTTGAAGATCTGAATCGCGCTGTAGATGCTCTTGGCAGGATGGTTGAGGATGAGGCGCGAGTTGGTGATGTGGGTGTCGATCAACTCGTACTGTCCGCCGCTGTAGTAGATGTCGCAGTCGTCCATTTCGCAGTTCTTGTAGACGTGATTGTCCAGCGAGAGCTTGGCCTTGCTGAACTTCTGTTGATCCACCAGGATATATTCCGGCGCGAGTCCCATCAATCCTCCTCAGCCCGCGCGCACTATAACAAAGTCGCTCCCTCTCCGCAAATAGGGCCTGCCGGCCGTAGCGATCTGGCTTGGTCTATCCCTAGCCCGCATGATTCAGTGCGCCGTGCAAAGGCGCTGTGTGTCTCACAGGTGCAAGTCCTGTCTGGGGAGTTGTCGGGACACCCCAGTCGCTACCGAGGCAGTCGCAAGGG
>JACQHN010000304.1 GCA_016199015.1 Nitrospira defluvii | reverse complement strand
GGCCAGGTGCTCGATTTCATCGCCGGTCTTGAGATTAAGCTGCTGATCCAGCCGACCACTCCCGATTCTCTGTACCCCTTCATGGAGCAAACTAATTGGACGGGCAATCCGTCGCGCGACGGCCAGCCCCGTAAGCACCAGGACGCCAAACACCCCCAACCCATACACGGTCACCTGCACGACCAGCCGCGACAAGGGGGCATAGGACTCGTGAGGATCCTGCCGCACGAACGTCACCCAGCGCTTACTGCCTAAGCTATCCGGCGTGAGATGATCGCCTAAACGAACCGGCGCGAATCCCACGATCGAGTTCTGACCGCCATGCGAATCGTTTGCCACGGTGCTCCAGCCGGCATGGCTCGCATTGATGGCGCTCACCAGCTCAGGCGTCACCGTATGTTCCTCCGGCGACAGAACGGGACAGATCAATGGCACACCGTCTGAATTGAATAACATCGCATGGCCGGTCTGCCCCACCGTGACTTCCGACACGGAATGGAACAACGTATCCCGACGCAAGAGGACCGTGACCGCGCCAATGGCCACATGCTGCTCATCGTCAAGAATCGGCGCCGACACATTGAGCACATGGGTTCCAAAGGACGGGTCGAAGAATAGATCGCTCACGAAGACCCCTCCGGTTCCGCCCTTCATCACGGCCTGCCACCAGGAGGTCTTGCCATAGTAATACTCGACTTGCGGAATGGAACTCACCACAAGAGCGCCGCGGTTGTCGGTGACGAAAATCGCGACGTAGTCGTCTTTTCGGATGTCGTGCCACCGAATCAGATAGTTGGTCACGATCCGATTGATGAACAGCGGAAATTCGCTTTGCTTATCCCGCTGCCTCCACCGCTTCTGCCACGCCTTGATCATGGACTGGATGGTTTTCTCATCCTTATCCAGATAGGTGCGATTGGACTCCGTCACAGATGTGCGGAGGAAGGGCGTGGCAGCCAGCTGCTGAGCCTCGTTGATGCCGCGCGTCACCTGCATTTCGATGCGCCGGGCGGCTTCCACGGCCACTTCTTTAAAATTGGCGCCGATCGTTTCTCGAAGCGCCCGGCGTTCTTCGATGTAGGTCAGAACAAGGGAGAGGCACAACGGCAGGAGACCGACCATCACGATGGCCGTGATGATTTTACGCTGGAGACTGTGAGACCGGCTCCAGAACAGCATGGGTATGACTTGCCCCGACAAACAGCCCTTTCAGAACATCGTGTGGGGCTCGGGCTCCGGCTTGAACAAGCCGATGCCTAGCGACGCTTCATGAGGCCCCCGGCGCTGCTGGGCCAGAGCAACAACAACGGGCTCGCCACAAACACTGACGAATAGGTCCCGAACATGACGCCTCCAAGCAAGGCCAGCGAGAAATCGTGCAAGACCTCGGCGCCCGCAAGCACCAGCGGAATGAGCACGATGACCACGGTGAAGCTGGTGACGATGGTTCGACTGAGCACCTGATTGATGGCCGTATTAATGATCGTTTCCTCATCCTCTCGCCGGCGCGTTCGCAGATTCTCACGGATACGGTCAAACACCACCACTGTATCCGTCAGCGAATACCCCGCCAAGGTCAACAAGGCCGTGACCACCAGGAGAGTGATCTCTTTGTCCAACAGATAGAACACTCCGAGCACAGCCAACACGTCATGGAACGTCGCCAGGGCCGCCGCCACCCCGAACCGCAACTCAAAGCGCACCGCGATGTAGAGGACGATGCCCACAAATGAAATGAGCACAGCGATCAGAGCATCTTCTTGGAGCTTCTTTCCGATGGTCGGACCGATTTCCATGCTGGAATCGACCACAAACTTGTTGCCGGGGAATTTCTTGCTGAACACCGCCATCACCCGCTCGGCGATCTTCTCTTCGATCGTCGTCGACGCTTTCACGCGGATGAGCAACTTGTTGTCCTGCGTAAATTCCTGCAACTCAGCCGACCCCAGGCCGTTGGTTTCCAACGCGTGTCTCGCTGCATCGATCCTGATCGCCTGATCGAATTTCAACTGCACCGCCGTGCCGCCGGCAAAATCGATTCCCAAATTCGCCGCGCCGCGCGCGATTTGGATCACCGCAATGATGCCCAGAAAGGCGAGGATGCCGGAGAGCGCAAACGAGATGGCCCGCTTTCCCATAAAATCGATATTCGTCTTTCCCAAAATCTCGAACATGCCGGCTCCTTCCTAGATACTGAGCTGCTCAATTTTTTTGCGCTGATTCAGCAGATCGAAGACCACCTTAGTTCCGACCAGCGCCGTAAAGAGATTGATCGCGATGCCGAGGCACAAGGTGACGGCAAAGCCTTTGATCGGCCCGGTTCCGAACAGAAACAACGCGAACCCGGTGATCAACGTCGTGACGTGCGAGTCGACGATGGTCAGCAACGCCTTATCGTACCCCGCATCGATCGCCAACCGAACCGGCTTACCCTGCCGCAACTCTTCACGGATGCGCTCGAAAATCAATACGTTTGAGTCGACCCCCATGCCGATCGTCAGAATAATGCCGGCAATACCAGGCAAGGTCAGCGTCGCGTTCAACGCCGCGAGGGACCCAATCAGGCAGACGAGGTTCAACATCAGCGCGAAATTCGCGATCACGCCGGACAAGCGGTAATAGATCGCCATAAACACGATCACGAGGAGGCCCGCGAAGAGGGTCGCCTTCACCCCCTTCTCGATCGAATCTCGCCCGAGCGATGGACCAACGGTCAGATCCTGAATAATCCGGAGAGGCGCCGGCAACGCGCCGGCCCGGAGTACGATCGCCAGGTTATTCGCTTCTTCCATCGAGAACGTCCCGGTAATTTGGGCCCGCCCTCCACTGATGCGCTCCTGAATGACCGGCGCCGAATAGATGGTATTGTCGAGCACGATGGCCATGCGCTTCTTGACGTTCTCGCCCGTGATCCGGTCGAATTCCCGCGCTCCCTTCGCATCGAACGTCACCGACACATAGGGCTCGTTGAATTGGCCGATGGACACCCGGGCATCGCTCAACACATCACCGGCCAGCATGACTCGCTTCTTGACCAAATAGGGCGCGAGCCATTCCTGCCCACTGTCTTTTTCCACGATCCGCTCGAAGAGAATCTGGTCGCCTTCCGGCACCTTCCCTTCCACCTGCTTCAGGAACGCCTCTTCGCGCTCCTTCCCCTTCTGGACTCGACCCGGCAGATCCAGCTTGACCTGATTGTCATCGTCCAGCAATTTGAACTCGAGCAACGCGGTTTGCTTGATGAGATCCTTCGCCAGCTTGGCATCCTTGATCCCGGGCAATTGAACCACCACCTGCTTCAAGCCCTGCCGTTGAATCAGCGGTTCGGCCACACCGAACTGGTCGATGCGATTCCGAATCGTCTCCAAAGCCTGATTGATGGCGGAATCCTTGATGCGCTTGATCTCCGCTTCCCGCAATTCCCAGACGACGCTGTTGGCGGACCCAGCCGACTCCACCTCAAGGTAAGTCGGGAAGTCATCCAGTACCTTCTGTACCTGCGCCTTTAGCTCGGCATTTTGAAACCCGATCGTAATCCGCGAGGGCCCCGTACGCTTGACCGATTCGGCAGGAATTTTCTTTTCAACCAGCAAGTCCTGAATCCCCGCGGCCGTCCGGTCCACCGCAATCTCCACGGCCCGGTCTTCTTCCACTTCGAGCACCAAGTGAATTCCACCTTGCAGGTCCAACCCCAAGGTAATGCCTTTATCGGGCAGAACGTCCCGAACCCACCGCGGCAGTTCCTTGTAGAGAGGTTGATAGGATGGCAAGAAAAAGATGATCGAGGCAACCACCATCGTCACTAAGGCCAACAACCGTCCGCCGACTTTCTTCATACGTGCGCCAATCCTTCCCGTCTCCGTCGCGTGCGTCAATCTTCTTCGTCACCGCGCAGCCGAGCAATATGCTCTTTCTGGATTTTGATTTTGGTGTTGTCCGCAATTTGGAGTGTGACCGTATCTTTGCCCATGTTCGTGATACTGCCCCAAATCCCGGACGCCGTGACCACCTTATCGCCTTTTTTTAGGGCAGCCATCATGGCTTCCGACTGTTTCTTGCGTTTCTGCTGCGGCAGAATCAGCATGAAATAGAAAATGACGAAGATCAGAACGAATGGTACCAACGACAGGAGACCACCCCCTGCCCCCGTACTCCCGGATGTCCCCTGTGCCCATGCCACCGAATCCCACATAATGTCCCCCGCCTCTTTCGCCGTTAAGAAACGTCCGTGTTCTGGGTATCTAACCGGCATTCGCTCGCCGGCCGATCAACGAGGTAGGTCCGGTGAAACTCCCGGCGAAACTCCTGAAACGTTCCGCCTCGCACGGCGCTCCGGATCTCCTGCATCAACTGCGCAAAGAACCATAAATTGTGAATCGTATTCAGACGAGCGCCCAACATTTCCTTTACACCGAACAAGTGGTGCAGATAGGCCCGCGTATAGCGGGTGCAGACTGGGCACCGACAGGCAGGATCGATGGGCTGCTCGTCCCGCGCATAGCGGGCCTGCTTGATCACGACGCGTCCGAACGACGTGAATAACCAGCCCGTGCGACCATGACGTGATGGGACGACACAGTCGAACAGATCAATCCCGCGCGCTACCCCTTCGACGAGATCCTCCGGCATGCCCACACCCATGAGGTAGCGTGGCTT
>JACQHN010000300.1 GCA_016199015.1 Nitrospira defluvii | reverse complement strand
GCTCGTCCTCGCCGGGCAGCGTGGGAAACTTAGAATTTCCGTCGATATAGCCCTTGATCTTTTCTTGCGTGGCAAGGATCCGCTGCCAGTGGGTGTGCACGGTATTTGTTGCCGAGTGTTTACCCGGCGTGGGTTTGTGCTCGTTCTCCATCAGTACCGTTTCCATCACGCGTGCATTGCGGAACGTGGCGATGAGTTCTGCGACATTGTCCCCTGGATGGGAATCGATCAACGCGATCTGAAACACATCGTCCGGTTCGGGACTCTGAGGCAGGGAGACCCCAGCGGGGAGGACGTGCACGGCCCGAACTGCCTGAACGGTCGGCGCTACCGGCGCTGGCTGCTCGTGCGCGGGCGTGGCCGCGAGGGTGGGCCGTCCCTTTGTGCGAACAGCGCCTCGTCGCTTACCGGACGGCAAGTCTTGCTCGATGATAATCGGCGTGGCGGGCTGCGTGTGGCCGCGCAGGGCGCGAACCACAAAATCCACCGTGCCGGGATCGTCGAAGAAGTTCACATGGTTCACGGCTTTTTGTTGCGTCAGGTTTCCACCTAACCCGAAGCAACCGACGCGATCACCTGGTATCGTGACCGCCGCCCCGCTTCCCGCATCCACCCGCCAGCCGCCTTCGGTCGGAACGACGAGATCGTTGGCCGTCGGAAAAAATAGATCTGCCCCCGCATCGATGATTCGCTGCAGCACGGTGGCGTCCGGCTCGAAGTTCGCGACCAGCGCGGAATAGGCCTGGCTTGGTGGGTTTGGCGAAGCCTGTAACGCCTGGATGATTTCGCCCTTGTTATCCATCGAGGCCAGGCCCGGTAACCCGCCGACGATGCGGCGGGCGATCCAGGACAACGCCTCGCTGACGAATTCGACACCGGTGGTGAAGGGATTGTCAGGAAACAATTCCAGTACGTTGGAGAGCCAGTTCGTGTAGTGGGTCACATGGTCGGGTGAGGCGAGGGGTGTGCCTTCGTTCGGGCTGGCGACGAGCACGGCACGGCCGATCACGAACCGATCTGCCAGCGCTCCAAATAAGTCCCGGCGTTCCACCAAGTGCCGCAGGACTAAGCCTCCGCGAGAATGCGTGATGACGTCGAAGGTCGTCGGGCGATTGGGCAGGGCCTCGAGCAACATCTGCACGTTCTCTTGAGGGGTGCGGCTCAGGGTAAAGTGGTCGAAGCCATAGATGCGATTGCCGTACACGTCCTGCAGTTCCTCAAAGAATGTTTTGCCGTTGCTGCCCTGCGTATGCGCCAGTCCGTGAAAGGCCGCTTTGGTACTGGAGAACGTGCCATGGAGAAAGAGGAGATTGCGTTCCGATGTACTCAGCGTCTGTAAGTCTGCGGCGGGCAGGGCCTGTTCGCCTCCGAGGCTGTCGGTGGTCACGGAAAGCCACCCTTCACGTTGTTTTTTCAGTTTCCACGTGGCGGTTTCCCAGAGTAACGCGAGCTTCGAGAGCGCGAAGTCGGCAATCTTGCCCGCGATCTTTAAGACTACGGCCTTGATAGCCGCGCTGATAAAGCCTCGGCGGCCATCGGTGGCGACGACGGGGGCGGCCGGCACAGGAATCGAAAACCGGTATATCCTTCGCGCGCCTCGTCGGGCCCCGCGTCGAGCCGGTTCCGTCGGCATATGAAACCGAATGGCTCCGGAGGCGTAACGCGTCATGACGACGTACAGCTCATCGGGACCGCCTTCGACATCCAAGGTGAGCGGCGCTGGTGCTGCCTCGCCTCGCCGCGCCTTCGGCGTGGTCACGAGGGTCTGTTCGACCTCCCATCGGCTCGTCGCCGTGAGATGAGCTACGAACGGGTCCGGAGCCTCAGCCGCCGCGCGCCGTCCCACGCCAGCGCTGACCGCAGCACGAACGTCCCATCCCTCCGCTGTCGACCAGGTGACCTTGCCTGATTTTTTCTGCGCCATGATGTGCCCCCAATCAGATCGTTATGCCGAGCATAATCAATTCATGTGATCGTGTAGTTCGTCGTTCGTATCTCGTGAAGCGTCTTTCGCGAACCGGATCACGTCGCTCGCGAGGCGTTCGCTTGCCTAAATGTTCAATGCTCAATTTTCAGTGTTCAATCGTGCAAGATTGAGAATCGAACATTGAACATGACGCATTGGGTCGTACAGATGTCCGCGCTTCACGTTTCACAAGGCGCACCGAATAGCCGCGCTTATCCCACAACGGGAGAAATCAGGCAAGGGCTTGATGCGCGGGTCGGCAGGAAAAGTAGGCGGCCGGAACGGAGCCGTGCTGTGAGTGATTGAATCGGGGTGGAGTCTGCGCGTTGCTGAAATACGTATGCAGCAGGGCGCGGGTCATTGCATTACACCCTGATGAAGTGTATCTAGGTGTATCTCATTGGATTACGCACTGTATCGAATTACGTACAGGCGTGCAGTCGCGAGCCGTTGTCGACTGTGTAAAATGCACTGTCGATCTTCGTGAGCTCACGGGCAGGTTCTGAGCCTGGCTGTTGCAAGCGTACGTGGAAAGCGGCGCGTGCGGACCCTGTCTCATTGTGAAGCAGACTCTCAGCGCCGACCGTTTCCTATGGTATGGAAGCTGCACACCTCCCTCTGAAGCACAGGATTCGATGACATGGGGTGTCTTCAGACCAGGTGCAGAGACGCAGTAAGAGAACATTGTGCTGAGTCCCTATGAAGGAGTCGCATAACATTCTCGTCATCAGTTCCGCCGACGAAGGCCTGGCCTCGGTCGATGAGGCCCGTCTCGTGCGGAGCCTGGAGCGAGTACGGCCCGGTGAGGGGTTTGAACTTCACCGGCTGTCCGATGTTTCCCAGGCGGTGTCCTTCGTTCCCCATCTGGTGCTGCTGCATCAACAACCTTCCGATCCGTTATGCGAACGGATTGTCTCTCTGAGTCGGCGCTGGCCGCACGTTCCGATCGTCGGCGTGATCGGCGAACGGGATGGCGACGTCGACGAGTTGATGAAGGGGATTCCTGCGGGGCTGAGCGATTTTGTCCTGTGCCCTCTTGATGAACGAGAATTAGCGGTGCGGATTCGGCGCCTCCTGAAAGGGGAGAAGAGGCAGCTTCCTCGCGTCACCTGCGGGTCTCGCCCGGTGCGGATTGATTCTCTGGTGGGCGAGAGCGCGGTGTTCCAAGCGCAAGTTGAGAAAATCCCTCTCTTTGCCGGCGTGGATGCCACTCTGTTGCTGCAGGGCGAAACGGGGACGGGTAAAGAAGTGTTCGCCAGGGCCATTCATTATCACAGCGCACGGAAGGACAAGGCCTTCATCCCGATCAACTGCGCGGCCCTGCCGGATCAGTTGTTTGAGAATGAATTGTTCGGGCACGCGAAGGGCGCTTACACCAGCGCCGCCAACGAGCAGAGTGGGCTGGTCCTCGAGGCGGAGGGCGGCACGTTGTTTCTGGACGAGGTCGACGCCTTGACTCCCTACGCGCAAGCGAAGCTGCTGCGCTTCGTACAGTATCGGGAGTATCGGCCCTTGGGCTGCTCGCACACCAAGGTGGCGAATGTGCGGATCATTGCGGCATCCAACCATGATCTGCGACAGGCCGTGGCGGAGCGGCAGTTCCGAGAGGATTTGTTTCACCGGCTCAATGTGCTCTCTCTGGTGGTCCCACCGTTGCGCAATCGTGCGGAAGACATTCCCTTGCTGGCGAGACGGTTTCTGCAACGGTATGGGCGAGCCGGCGACCAGGACGCGCGCAGACTCTCTCCGGCGGCGGTTGAGAAACTCCT
>JACQHN010000328.1 GCA_016199015.1 Nitrospira defluvii | reverse complement strand
TTGATAATCTGATCCAAAAATCCGCTCTCCTCCGCTCCCGCGACCGCCGCTCCCTGAGGCTGCGCTTGTTTCGCTTCATCCGCCATGACTAACCCTCCTTCTGGGAACCACCCTCAGTTCCCAGCCCCGCTTCTTTTCCAATTTTTTGTTGTAACTCGGTATTGCCGATAATCTCCTGCAATTTTTCAGCGAGCTTGTCATTCCCATCCGTTTTTGCAAGCAGCGCAGAGAGCTGTTTCCTTACTTCCACAAGTTTTTTCAATGGCTCGACTTGTTCGGCCACCTGCTCGGGGCTGAAGTCATCGATGTTGTTGAAACGGATTTCCACGCCGATTTTGGTATCGTCATTGGTCAGTTTGTTGTCTACTTTGTAGGCGAGACGCGGCCCGATCCCTTTCATCACGTCATTGAAGTTATCCCGATCTGTCTCCACGAATTTGCGCTTAGGATCCTTCAAGGTCGGAAGGGGCTGAGCCGGCTTTCCGGCCAAGTCCGCCATAACCCCGACGACGAAGGGCAACTCTTTCATCTCAATCGCGCCGCCTGTCTCCACGTCATAAGTAATCTGCACACGCGGCGGCCGAACCCGGTCCAACTTATGTTGAGTGCTTTCACGTGCCATGGGAATCCTCCGTACGTTGATTGCTAAGGAGTTTGCTCATTCGTTGGCCGGCTCTGTGTCAGTCCCAGCGTTTCACGGACGTTGCCGAGCACATCGTCGCTCTTGATGACCTCTTGCAGCCATTCTTCCAACGGCATTTCCCCCCACCGCGCTGCGCGCTGGACCAGATAGGCCACCGGACTATGCGGTTCAGTCCGACGGAAAAATTCAGCCACCGCCCCCAGTCGCCGCAAGGCATCTGCGCGGTCAACTGGCATAATGCCCGATCCGCTCGCCGTCATCTGTACCACCGGTGCCATATCGGCCTCCCGAGGAGCAGTGTCAGGTTGACTCACCGTGGGTGCCCCGACGCCCCCCTTTTTTCGGACAATTCCATTCATCAGAGACCGACATTCGTTTACGGCCTCCTTGATGAACCGCAAACTTGGCGCCTCCGGGCGATATTTTTCATCCACGATTCGCTCAAACTGTTCGAATTCATCCCAACATTGGTTCAGATTCTCAAGAATTGTTGAGCAATGGGTCAGGGGTGTCATCGCGACGGCTTTCTCGAATTTTTCACCTTCGAGCTTTCCCTCCTCCAAGGCCTCAGCAAGCTGCCGCTTCCTTTCCCCATCCGTCGCCGCCCCACGACGCAGGTTCTCGACTTCTTGCGATTCTTTGTACTGCCAGGAGCTGTAGGCCAGCCCACCAGGCGGGTGAATCAGCGGCATGTTGAGGATGGCGATAGGTAGGATCTTGTTCAGTGCATCGAGTCGCCCACCGCGAAAGTCCAGATCGCCGTCTTCAATCAACGGGTAAAAATAATCCCAGTACTGCTCATGCAACCCACGTAGAATCTTGAGCCCATCCCGGAGTCCCGCTGAACCATGTTTTTTAACCAATCCTTCTGCCAGCCAGGCAGCCACCTGGAGATCCTTGCCCTCTGTCGACAGAATTTTTGTGGCGATTTGGATGGCTTTCGGCCAATCAGCGACCTTCACGTCACGCTTCCAGTCACCTTGACTCGCCGCATCTTCTTCCCGACGCGCTTCCTTTAGCAGTTCAAACGATATGCCATCGCGCGGATCGACGCCACAGGGCTTGTCGCCCGAGATCGGTTTGAGAATCGCGTCAAGATCTACTGTCGGTACGGAAGCCATGATCTCCTTTGCGCATCACACTGCCGCCAAGACTTCAAACTCCAGCTCTCCAATCTCCAGGATCGATACGTCACGGTCATCCACGAGAAACGTCTTTTGTCCGACTCCTCCGGCGAGTCCTGAGCCAAGATCAACCCATTCGGTCATCCGGCCAAGGCGCACCTTATCATCTGTCTCTAACTCCGATCCCGCATAGAGCACGGGAAGAAATACATCGCCCACCGGTCCATCCTCTATTTCCAACGACGCCGGCGCCCATAACAAATCGCGCAAATGTTTCGGTTGCGGGATGACCACTTTGCGAATCCGCTCAAATGGCACCCAAATGTATGAGTCGCGCACGATTACTTCCAGGATGCCCGCCGTGCGGTCGTCGGAGTCGCGAAAAGATGTGAAGGGATGTCCCTTCACCCTGCCACGTATTTCCGGCCGTACACGTTGAGCTCGCTCATAAAGCGCCTTGGCTTCGGCCACATGGTGTTCGCGCAGCTGGTTGTGTGCATCCACAGAGAGCGCGACATGTTCAGGAGGATCAAACAGGAACGTCGGCTTGATCCCCTCAACAAACATTCTTCGGCGAGTGGTTTCCGCACGAAGAAGGTTCTTGTAGACTTCCACACCAATGCCGACTTTCTCGTTCTGATGTCCGATGACTTCCAGTTGACGTAGGGCGCGCTCATAGTCTCCGGCGAAGCACAGGAGTTCGAAGAGAAATGTTCGTAGCCGGACATCCATTGGATGCCGCTTGATGTCGTGATTGAGCTCGGTAATTGCCGCGGAGAGGTGGTGCTGATCGAGTAACTCTTTCGCTCCCATACAAGCAACCTCCGCTGAGAGGAATGTGGCTCCATCCTAGGGAAATCAAAGGAAAAACGCAAGGCGACGAACTGACAATACGTGTATTCCCGGCCTACTATCCGCGCTTATGAAATCGTCGAAGAAATGTTCGTCCGTGATGCACTGCCCTACGAAGTGATCGCCCTATATTTCTCCCTATGACCTGATGCAGGAGACCCGATGCAGGAAAGCCTCCAACGTCACGTCTCCCTCCTCAAGAAGCGCCCGTCCCGCATCGGACAATGCTTCAACCATACTACCCGCCTCAACTTGCCCCTTCCCCCAACTTTCCGGATGGATGAGATAGAACAGCAAATGAGGGGGCGGGCATTCTCGCGACACAAACAGCACGGGCTTGCCATTTGTCGGCCATCGATTCCAGAAGAGTATCCCAACATCAAGCCTGTGGCCGGACGCATGATATGCCACATCAATCCAAAACGGGAGGTCGTAGGTCTCCTCCTTGCTCGAAGGAAGCAGGGGTAACTTTGCCTGCCATTGGTGCTCGCTCGAAGCATTCAATCCTGACCGCTGAACTAACAATGACTGCAGCACCTGGTATTTCTCGGCATTTTCAAACTCGCCGAAGAGATCAGCCCAGTGCTCACGCATTCGGCGGCCGAGCAGTTCTGCATGGTACCGCGTCTCTACAGAAGAGGTCTCACGCCCTTCCACCGGCGCCAGCGCCTGGAGGCGAAATTGCAAACGAGCCAGATCGGATTCGGCACCGACATCTGACAACAACCGATGACTTTGCTCGAAGAACTCTTTGAAATGCATCGGTGCACACCACGGAACCTCATGAAATTCTTCCCTGTCCAATAGTAGATAGACCAAAAAAGGAAATTCCCGTCCCGCCTTGTCCTGACTCGGTTTCAGGAGACCGATAAGGAATCGTCTCCCCTGGCGCGGTAAATAGAGAAAGCCCCATGAGTCCCCTTGTGCAAATTCCCTGGACCAGGAGGGTCCCAGGTTCGATTTCGCGTGATACATCCCCTCGCGGAGCCATCGATCCAATTCATCAATTTCGGCCCCTGATGCCTGGCACCGAATAAATTCTGCGGACAGAGGCAACTTTCCGTAATAACCGAGCATGCAGTGATACATCCGAATCACATCAGATGCTGCGCACAGTTGAACTGCTCAAAGAATCCAGGACGGAATGGATTCCTGGCACTCCGGCCCTTCACGTCATACCGAACTTGTAACGGCTTTGCATCCGGGGACTGCAGCTCCCATCGGACCTTGACCATGACCTCACTATGATCGGCAGTCTCAACCAAACCGGCATTCATAAGTTTGAAGAGTCCCCAGACATCTTTGTACTCCCTCGTGACCCAGGTGTTGCCCACCTGCACAAGAAGCGTGGCTCCGGCTGAGGGTGTAGGCCCCGGCCATTTCATCTCCCACCATTCTTGTGGTTCCATGCGATAACGCAGCGGCTGACCGCCCACATCCAGTCGCACCTCGGTGACGCTTCGACCGGCCAACCCCTGTGGCGGGTACGGATAGACCTCTAGGACCGTTCCCAAATCGGGAGATCCTTTTGTAAAGAGCCCATCTGAAATGAATTTGGCCCGCTCCAGCGACTCTATGAACGCATCCGAAAAGGTCATCCCGACTCCGTTCCAGGCCTTGCGAACCAGCCGATCGCCGCTCTCCTCCACAAACGCCTTCAATTCTGCCTGGTAAAAACGCCAAAGGGCGCCATTTGGGGGGTGAAAGAAATCCACGACGTCGGCTACCACCGCATCCTCGCCGGACGGGCGAAATGGGAACTTCCCTTCAATCGTCCGTTGACAGGCCTGAAATACGTCGGCGCCCCAGCGTCGATCGATATCCGATTGAGTTCGCTCCAGCACACCTCGCATGGTCATCAACCATGGCTCGGACAACACCGCCAACATCGATTCACGCAATTCAGCATCCAGCTTCTGCAGCAACGCGTCCGTTTTAACGACTCCTTGCAGAAGGTCGTTGGGCTCTCCAGCCACGATGCTCCTCGCGAGGGTTTTCGTGTCCGGACCGACGGTCTCCGAACGGAGAACTGGTCGAAACACCTGATGCGCCTTTCGTAACTCTGCCAGATATTGGATGAAGGGAGCCTCCTCTTTCGCATCCTTCTGGGCAGCGATCAGGTTATGCATGGCGAGAAAGTGTATGGTCACTCCGCCGGGAAACTCTGCGGTATCCGGATCCCTTTTGGTCTTCTCAAATTTCTTGCCGACGGATTCCAACCCCAACTTCTCTTTGACTTTTCCCAGCAGGCCGGCGGCCGTGTCCTGGAGTTTTGCGATGCCTTCCGGCTCAGGCACGGTGTGATGGTCGACCGCTTCCAATATTCTCATGAAAGGCGAATCTGTCTGGCTCAGCGTTGAGAGCAATTCCTCCATATTCGCCGGAGTGA
>JACQHN010000327.1 GCA_016199015.1 Nitrospira defluvii | reverse complement strand
CGCTCCTGCTGCACCATCTGTTGCTGAGTGGTCTTTAACTCCGTCAACGCGGATTCCAGCTGGATATTGCTCTCGCGAAGCGACGCTTCCGCCCGCTTCCGTTCGGCAAGATCGGAGGCGTTGCTCAAGGCGACCGCCACCTGATCGGCAAGCTGGCGGAGTTGCAGTGAACTCTCTTCCTTCATATCCGGCGCATGGTGGTATCCCAGCGCAATTCCACCCAAGAGGTCATGCGAACGAAACAGAGGCAGCACCAGCAACGATTCGACTCCCGCAATACAGAGCTTGGCAAAAGTCCCGGACGCCGCCTGAGCCGCCAGGGGGACATAGTCCCGGCACTCCGTGAGGAGTCCGCGCTCCGCCTCGCTCACTGACACACCCTCCATGGTCGTCTCCGCCCGGTCCCTCCCCAGCCGTGCATACAACCAGCCCCGTCCGCTCTCTGAGGGATCGAGCAGGAGAACGGCAACGGCCTCGCAGGGCGACACCTCACGTAGGCGGGCCAACACCGTGTCCACGATACGACTGGGGTCGAGCAGGGAGAGCACCGACCGGTCGATCTCATGAATCGTGGCCAACTGGGTAAATTGCTGGCTGAGCCTGGTCGTCATGGCATTGAACGACGTCGCCAGTTCCTCGAATTCATCGCCGCTCTCCACCCGCACCGGCGTCGAGAAATCCCGCCGGGCGATGCGCCTGGTCCCCTCGCCCAACTCCTCCAGCGGCACCATGGTTTTGCGAATCTGATTCACGCTGAGCAGCGCCACACAGAGTACCGCGATCAGGACGACGAGGCTGAAACGATACTTAAAACTTGCCAAGGGTGCGAGAACGGAGCTCCGTGGTTCGCTCAACACGACGGTCCAGGGGGCGGCCGAAAATTGAAACCGGAGCGGAATGCTCCAAGATCCTGCGATGAAGGAATCCCGCTCGTCGCTCCACTCGAACGTCGACGCAGCACCTTCCCCCACGCGAGCTCGCTGCTCCCTCACGAGGGCCGGCGCCGATGCGGTACAGGCAAGCGTGTCCCCGGCTTCCCCAAACACACACATGGTCATGTCCTCCGGAAGCCCGCCGTTGCCGGACAGACCCCACAGGTACTCGGCGTTCACCTCTGCGATGATCGCCTGATCGTCGGCCATTCCCGAAGCTACGACCGCGAGAAAGACTCTGCCGGAAGCCGAGTCCTTCTTCTCGATCATGAGCAACGTGGTGCGGGCTTTCAGAATGGCCCACTGCGCCGACGACAGTGGTGGGAAGGAACGAACTTCTCCAGACACCACATTCGTCGTCCCTTGCACCGTCACCTGGGCCGTTCCGAGAAACCGCGAAACGCTGCGCCCATCTGCCTGTCGCCTGCCGGACGAGCGTACGTCTGAGGGAGCAGTCCCTTGCGCCGACAGGGAGAGCAGTTCGGACTCCAGCACGAGCAGTCGTTGGTAGATGGCCATACCCATGGCCTTGCTCTCCTGCCGCACCCGCTTTTCGGCTTGCTGAGTGAGTTGGCTGGTTACGTCGCCGAACGAGACGACGCTCAGGACCACGACGGGTAGGAGCGCACAGAGAACAAACAGGAGCACTACGCGGCGGGCGACTCGACTGCGGAGAAACGACCGATCTATCTGCACAATGTTTCGATCCTACTAAAATTCCGCTGCGAGGCCGACGAATTGGCCGTCGTTCCCACGGATGACATCGTCATGGCTCATCTTGGCCGTCAGTGCTTCAACCGTCTTGCCGTCCTTCCCCATGCTGTATAAATCGTAGTCGGAATTGATCGGATGGAGAAATCGATCCTTGCGAGGCTTTGCTGTGTCGCCATTCCCACCCGTCTGCGCCGCGTAGGCTTCATCAGGCAACAACCACAGCCAGGCTCCTTTCTTAGCTCCGCCTGTCCCACCGCCACCGGCGGCGCCGCCGCCGGCTCCACCCGCTCCGCCACCGCCTCCTCCGCCAGGCAGGGTCAGCGCCGCAATGTTGAGGTACTCATAGGAGTTCCCCCAGGGATCGACGAGATCACCGGCTCCAGCCTCGGCGAGCGAGTTGGGTAAAGACTCGTTCGCAACCTCAAAGGCATCGATCGCACGCTCGATGTAGCGAATCTCGGCGATGCAGCGGGCCAGTCTGGCCTTGTCGAGGTACCCCACATAGGCCGGAATGGCTAATCCCGCCAAGGCACCAATAATCGCCACGGCGATGATCAGTTCAATGAGCGTAAATCCCTGTTGCTGACGGTGACTCATGGGCGAGCGATGCGGCCGTTAGAACCCCGAGGCGGCAGGCAGAGGAGTCTCGGCCGGGGATGCCGCAGCGGGCTTGGTCCGGAAGGATTCAATGGCTCGCGACAGTTGCTCGACGGTGAAGCGGAGCTGTCCTGTCGCTGCTTCCACCTCTGGCATCGAACCGCGTTCGACGGCCTGCTTCAAACTATCCATGACCACGTTCATCTCCTGATGGCACGATTCGATGGAGCCGATCTTGTCCCGGAGCGCGCTGACCATCGCACTGAGACACTCCGCCTCGGCATGGAGATAATCCCCCTTTCGAATCGAGGTCCGCACCATCAAATCTCCACGTGCGACTTCGCGGAAGATCTGACGAAACCGATAGAGCGGCCCGGCGATGCGATGCGAGAAGAATACCCCGTGCACAGCAAGCAGAATCGAGGCCACGAACACAGCCGGCCAGAATCGGCTGTGCAAGAGCAGAAAATGGTCGGCCACCGTCAGCGCATCCTGGGATGCCGGCGGCAGGCGCTCCAATTGCAGCATCAGGGGAAGGAATAACGCTCCCGCCAAAGCGGCAACGACGACGATCTGATAACACAGACTGAGCCTGACAAAGCGAGGCTGAAAAGTATCCCAGAGAAAATATCGCCGCACGCGTGGCCTACTCACGTGGCAGATTCCTTTCTCGTCCATGTCAGATGGTTCTGATTCTTGAAGGTGATCCGGCCACCCTCAGTCGGTTCGTAGTAGAACGCGAGTTGATACTGGACTTGCTCGGCGCCCTGATAGGTCACCAGGTACAAGGTCTTCGAGCCCTCCTGACTTTCACGAATCTGCGTGACGACATAACCATCCGCCGTCACCGCACTCGTGCCAAAGCCAATACGGTGCTGGTCGATGACCATATGTTGGTCCGTATAGCCTGCTGAGCGAGTTTCCCATACACCGATGAGATGAGGAGGCGTCACATCTGCTTCGGGCGTACAGGCTGCACCGAGCCAGAGTGCGAACAGCGCCCGCATCATACAGTTACATTTCACAACAAGGGCCCCTTCCCCTCATGACTGCGGACATACCCGCGGGAACTATGTTGGGCCAATCCTGCATCCGCGGAAATTCAGGAATATCATTGAACCTCGTGCGGGTGAACTATCCGGCCTCCCGCATTCGCGAGAGTGAGGAAAGCGTTTCCGCAGCCGCCCAGACACCAGTGTGAACGCAATTCAGTATGCCTCACTCCAGCGCAAACTCAATTCTTTCGCGAATTATCACCGCGAACCAGCAGGGTTCCTCAGGCGACAAGATTGGGCCAGACGCCTGCGAAGCAGCGCTGACTGAACGGCACTATTCGGCTTGGATCGGGATGTAGAGAATGTTGCCTTGGCGATTGATGAGCAAGAGGGCGAGATCGGTGGAACGAAACGGCTCGGCGAGCCGTTGGAAAGTGGCGAAATTCGGAATCGGCTGCCGATTGAGTTCTAGAATGAGGTCGCCTGGCTGGAGACCGGAGACTTCGGCCAAGCTGCCTTCCTCG
>JACQHN010000326.1 GCA_016199015.1 Nitrospira defluvii | reverse complement strand
GATCTTGACCAGCTCGGCCAACGGATCCTGCAACCGCCTGGCAATCGACACGGCGCCGCGCAGACTCACGTCCAACGTCGGAAACTCCGCGGCGGCAAAAGCCGAGGCCGAGTAGACGGAGGCGCCGGCTTCGCTGACGACAATCTTGGCCAGTTTTTGTTCCGGTTTCTGTTCCGCCACCAGCTTGACGACCTCCGAGGCAAATTTGTCGGTCTCACGGCTGGCCGTGCCGTTGCCGATCGAGATCAATTCGACGCCATGCCGAACCACCAACTGCGCGATCGTCGCCAGCGAGCCCTGCCAGTCATTACGCGGTTGATGCGGATAGATCGTCGCCGTCTCCAGCAATTTCCCGGTTGCGTCCACGACCGCCACTTTGCAGCCGGTGCGGAGACCGGGATCCAGCCCGAGCACGGCCTTCGGACCGGCAGGCGCAGCCAGCAGAAGCTCATGCAGATTCCGTCCGAAAATCTTGATCGCCTCCGCTTCCGCGGCTTCACGCACCTGCAACAGCAGCTCCGTGCTCAGATGCAAATGCACCTTCACTCGCCAGGCCCAGTAGCAGACGTCGGTCAGCCACTTGTCGGCGCGGCGGCCGCGATTTTCAATACCGAAATGGGCGGCGATCATGGCCGCACAGGGATGCGGCACCAGGGCATCGAGGCTCTCACCTAAACCAAGATCGAGCTTCAACACCCCTAACGTGCGGCCGCGAAACATCGCTAGCGCGCGATGCGAGGGAATCGTGCGGATGGTTTCCGAATAGGCGTAGTAATCGCGAAATTTTTCCTCTTCCGCCGTTTCTTTGCCGGGCAGGACCGTGGAAGTCACGATGCCTTCGTTCCACAATCTTGCGCGAACCGTCGCGAGCAGTTCGGCGGTTTCGGCAAACCGCTCGACCAGAATATCACGGGCCCCTTCAAGCGCAGCCTTCACATCAGGAACATTGATGGCTTCGACGCCTTCGGCTGCCGGCACCACCTTCACGTACTTGGCGGATTCCTGCTCAGGATCGAGCGTCGGATCGGCAAGGAGCGCGTTCGCCAAGGGCTCCAATCCGGCCTCGCGCGCAATCTGCGCCTTGGTACGACGCTTGGGCTTGAAGGGCAGATAGATGTCTTCCACGGCTTGTTTCGTGGCCGCCTGCTCAACCGCCCGGCGCAGTTCCTCCGTCAGTTTGCCCTGTTCTTCAATCGACGCCAGGATTGTCTGACGCCGCTCTTCCAATTCGCGCAGATACAGGAGCCGCTCTTCCAGAGTGCGCAGATGTGTGTCGTCCAGATTATTGGTGGCTTCTTTACGGTAACGCGCGATGAAGGGCACCGTGGCTCCGCCGTCCAGCAACGTCACCGCCGCCGCAACTTGCGGAGAGGTGACGCTCAGTTCCTTGGCGATGAGATCGACTATGCGTTGCTGTGCTACGGCTGAAATGGTTTGCGTCGTTGGAGAAGTCATATGTCACGTATCAGGCTTTCCGAAAGCGAGGCGTGACCGAGGGCCATCCACCCGGTCTCATAGGCTTTCTTGTCAGGTAAAGTCGAAGGTCTCGGCCTGTGCGATGGCCATCATCGTTTGCAACGGCCGTCCGGGAATCTAGCAGAAGATGCGTGTAACTTCCAGGCCGGATGCGCAATCCCTGCCTCTCATTCAGGAATCAACACGATCGCGAAGACTCCGCCGTGAGAGGCTCCGGCATACCCTGATCAGAAATGTTATAGTGCCGACTCGCAGCCTGGCACAACATCGCCGGCCTGAGATTCTCTCCTGGCGTCAGCTTACAACCGTGGTGGATCTGTGACTCGCAGGCAGTTATTCTCCTTCACCTTCTTCAGCATCGTGCTCGTTCTCACCTGGCAACTGGGCGTCATCCTCAGCCCCTTCTTTTATCCAATCATGTGGGCGGTGATTCTCGCGGCCACCTTCTACCCGCTCTATCAAAAAGTTCTGGCGGTCTTGAAGAATCGACGAGAGCCGGCAGCTGCAGTGATGACGGTCATGGTCATGTCGATTGCGGTGCTGCCCGCCATTTACCTGATTTTCTTGGGTATCCATGAGGCGGTTCAGGCCTATGAAACGGCGGCGCAGTGGTTTCGTGAGGGGCGGCTACGCGATGTGGGTGTCGCGATCTCGCAACTCCCCATCATTGGACGGGCCAGTCAGGAGGTGTTTGGTCGCCTGATTTTATCCAACAGCGGCCAGCTTGAGTCGTCGGTGCTCGAAGGCGGGAAGGTGATCAGCTCATTTTTGCTGTCTCAGGGCGCCGATCTCGCCAGAAACGCGTTTGTATTCCTCACCGATTTTCTCGTCATGATGTTTACGCTTTTTTTCCTCTTCCGCGATGGCGATCGATTGTATAACGGCTTGTATGCGGCCATCCCGCTTGATCCCGACCACAAAACAAAAATATTTGAGCGGATGAACGGCACTATCAGTGCCGTCATGCAGGGAACCTTGCTGACGGCGCTGGCTCAAGGCACGGCGGCAGGCCTGACCTACTGGGCGCTCGGAGTGAGATTCTCCATCTTCCTCGGCGCCCTATCTGCCGTGTTGTCCCTGCTTCCGTTCGGAGGCACCGCCCTGATCTGGATTCCCGTGGCCGCCTATTTATTCTTCACCGGGTCAGTGGTGAAGGGTTTGCTCATGATCGGCATCGGCGCGGGGCTCGTGGGTCTGCTGGATAATCTCTTGCAGCCGTTTCTCATCGGAAACAAGGCGCAATTGCCGATGCTTTTTCTTTTCTTTGCCTCCTTGGGCGGACTGGCCTCCTTCGGACTCTTGGGCCTCTTCCTCGGCCCGATTATTCTGGCCGTCTTGTTAGAAACCTTTCGTATCTATCAGGATGAATTTCAGGACCACCCAAGCGACCTCCTGATCAAGTGACCCGTCGAATGACTGGATCGTATTCCTGGCGGCCGGCCTGCAACCATCACCCTGGCCGCCTCATTGCGCCTGAGAGAGCACATGCCAAAGCACTTCAATGATTCGTCCCCACCCATCTCACTCGCCGTCGCCGCCATGGGAGTCGTGTATGGCGACATCGGAACGAGCCCGCTCTATGCGCTGCGTGAATGTTTCCACGAGTCGCACGGGCTGGCTGTCACCACCGACAATATTTTGGGCATCCTCTCCCTGATCGTCTGGTCACTGGTGCTCGTCGTCACCGTCAAATATCTATTGTTTGTGATGAAGGCCGACAACGACGGTGAAGGGGGCATGCTGGCGCTCATGGCGCTCAGCCAACGATCTCATCCGGTGAACCTTCGCAAAGGGCTCAGCCTGGTCGCGACCTTCGGCTTGATCGGCGTTGCCTTTCTCTACAGCGATGGCATCATCACTCCGGCGATTTCCGTGCTTAGCGCGGTCGAAGGACTGACGTTGGCCACGGATCTCTTCAATCCCTACATCCTCCCCATCACCGTCGCCCTCGTCGCTTTGCTCTTCACCATCCAGCGCCGTGGATCCGGAAAAATTGGAAGCATCTTTGGTCCCATCATGTTGGTTTGGTTTGCCACGATGGCCTTGCTCGGACTGCACAGTTTGATCCACACGCCCGAGGTGTTGCTCGCCGCCAATCCGCTGTATGGGATCGAGTTTTTGATGCACCATGCGGGGATCGGTTTTCTAGTGCTGGGCAGTGTCTTTCTGGTGCTGACCGGGGCCGAAGCGCTCTATGCCGACATGGGCCATTTCGGGCGTCGACCGATCCAGCTCGGCTGGTTTGCGGTCGCCTTGCCGGCACTCCTGCTCCAATATTTCGGCCAGGGCGCCCTCTTGGTGCGAAACCCGGCGGCACTGGCCAATCCCTTTTATCATTTGGCCCCGGACTGGATGCTCTACCCGCTGATCGCGCTGGCGACCATCGCCACGGTGATTGCGTCACAAGCCATGCTGTCCGGCGCCTTCTCGCTCACCTTACAAGCCGTGCAACTCGGTTACCTCCCGCCGCTCCGGATTACGCATACCTCAGCCGAGCAGCATGGCCAAATCTACTTTGGCGTGCTGAACTGGTTGATGTTCATCGGGACCGTCGGTCTGATCCTTTCGTTCGGGTCGTCCAGCAACCTCGCCGCGGCCTATGGCATCGCCGTATCAGGCTCCATGATCATCACGACGCTGCTCATGTATCGCGTGGCCCACACACATTGGCAGTGGAGTCCGCCGCTGGCGGCCATGGCGGTCGGGGTGTTCCTATTCATCGACCTGGCCTTTTTTCTCGCGAATGCCCAAAAGATTCCCCATGGCGGCTGGTTTCCGCTGCTCCTTGGCGCAGCCATTTTCACCGTGATGAGCACGTGGGCGCGAGGTCGGGCTATTGTGGCAGACCACCTACGTGTGCAATTTCCTCCCCTGCTTCAATTCGTCAATGAGGTCTTGTCGAAGGTGCAGTGCAGGACAGCCGGGCGGGCCGTCTTTTTATCTCAATATCCGGATGTCACCCCGCCGGCCCTCCTGCAAAACGTCAAACATAACAAATCGCTCCACGAGCAAGTCTATCTGCTCACGGTCCGCACGGAACACGTGCCGTTCGTTCCGTCAGGAGGACCATTGGAAATCACCACCATCCAGGAGAATCTGTTTCAGGTTGTGGCGCGATGCGGATTCATGGAGAGGCCGGATATTCCGCGCGTCCTCACTCAACTCGCCGCACGCGGCCATGTGCTCCCGGTCGAGGAGACGACGTTCTTTCTGAGCAGGATCACCTTTTTGGCGACACCGAAACCAGGGATGGCGATATGGAGAGAAAAGCTTTTTGTGGTCTTATCACGGAATACCCAGCGAGCCAGTTCTTATTTCCACCTGCCGGCGGCACAGGTGGTCGAGATCGGACTGGTGCTGGAGATTTGAAAGAATGGCGAGGGCTTACTTCTGGAGAGGTTCTCGCTTACGAGAGGCCCGCTAGCCTGGTTAATTCATGACTTTTCGTCTCAAACCAGCGCAACCCATTGAGAGAAAAAGGTTTTCATCTGT
>JACQHN010000023.1 GCA_016199015.1 Nitrospira defluvii | reverse complement strand
CTGAGCGATGCGAGAACGCCGCTGGCGGACTTTTTCCGCATCCTGCTAGACGGCGGCGTCCTGCGGGAAGCACCGGTGCATATGCGTCGCATGTGTGGACAGCGACGGCCAACCTATCTCTCAGGCGTGTGCGGTCGGTTTGCTGCTATTCGACGACGGTGCTGAAAGTAGTGCCATAATTCTGTGTTCCGCCCAAAACCGATCCTCTCCTGGGCGACATTTCTGGAAGAATCCACAGTGGCCGCCGTAGCGCGGTATCATCGTCGTAATGTTCGGATTGTGCCTAATCGCCGGTGTGTCAAACATGGAGGCGGGAATAAAGGGGTCATCGTGGGCGGTGATAATCACTGCGGGGACAGCGATTTCGTGCAACACGTGACGAGCTCCAGCACGATCATAGTAATCAGCCACATTCGCGTACCCTCCGTCGCGGGCAGTGTAGCAATCGTCAAACTGGGTAATGGTCTTGATCGACCGCAGTGGGGCCAGGTCCCATTTGCCAGGAAAGAGTTTAGCCTTCCGTCTCATTCGCGCCTTAAGGCCTGAGAGGAAGTGCCAATGATAGAGCCAATTTCGCGGCTGTTCTAAGGCAGCGACGCATCGGGTGGGGTCAATATTCGGACTGACTGCCACCACGCCTGCCAGGGCTGGATCGGATCCGCCCATTTCACCCGCAGCCTTTAGCACAAGATTTCCGCCCATCGAATAGCCCACGAACCAGATATTGCTCAGGCGGTCCGCTACCGCAAGTTCACGGACAATCGCCCGATAGTCGCTGCTGAGGCCGCTGTTATACAGGGTGGGAGTAAGATGGTCGGTGCCTCCACAAGTGCGCTGATTCATCCGTATGACGTTGAATCCTGAACGGTAAGCTTTAGCCGTGATCCCGCGCATGTAGTGTGACTCTGCACATCCTTCCAGCCCATGGACTAGGATGATGGTCGGTGAGCCAGTAGGGTTGCCTTGCCAGTGGCAGAGCCCTAAAAGCTGTGTGCCTGGTGCCGTGGTGAATAGGCGTTGGCTTTGTGGAATAGGCCACCACCAATTGTTTCGAGGCCAATACCGAGGAACCAGCGTCATGAGGTGCGGGTTGCGAAGCAACCGTGCGGGAGTGAAGTCATCTAGAGGGTTCATGCACCTTCCTTCTTAAATTTGATGGATGTCCGAGCGGCTCTCCATTTCCGCTTCATTATAGGAAAATTGGGTTTCCTCACAGGTGGACGTCGATTATTCGGCAACGGATGTGGGATGTCGGTTTCAACAGGCGAGGATTCCCGAGGTGATGCGCGGAGGATCGCAATAGATCCAGGGGCTATCTGCGTATGGAGCAGTCTGACCATATTTTGTAAACTCGTATTCAAGGCGGCGGCTCACGTGGACCCTGACGCCACGGAGACCACCCATTGCAATATACAACTGAATAGGGTTGAAAAGAGAAGAGGCTGTTGGCATCTGCCAACAGCCTTCTTGATATTTGGCTCCCCGGGCAGGACTCGAACCTGCGACCAGCCGGTTAACAGCCGGCTGCTCTACCAACTGAGCTACCGGGGAACGATGAGGTGCCAAAGAAACTTCGGCATTCTAGCAAAACTGGGATGAGAAGGGGGAGACTTTTTTAAAAGCCGAAGTCCTCGGTGTCGTCTTCATCAGACGATGCGTCTGTGTTCCCCTCCGCGAGAGCGGCAAAATGCTTGGCCCATGTGAGGTAAAGGTTACCGCTGTCCCGCATCGTATCCGCAGCCTTTACAAGCTTTTCTGCCAATTCAGGGTCTTTCCCGCTGGCATGTATGGCTGCAGCATGCCGTTCAATGGCTTTGGGATATTCGTGCAACAGGCCGGCAATGTCGCGGAGTAGTTCGTCGAGCACATTGTCTTCTTGTTCCATCAGATCCTTTCGGTCCCCATCTCAAGAAAAAACCCCATAGCGTGGGACGCTATGGGGTTTATGAGACGCGCTGGTCTGCTTATCCTTGGTAGGCTTGTCCGAGGGCTGCGGACTCGCTCTTGTGGGTCATCAGCTGACCTGTGGCGCTGACAGCCTGCATCTCGATCGCCTCATGCTTGGCGGCGTTACAGACGACGACGCACAGTTCGCATCCCTTGCATCGATCAATCGTTACTTCTGCCACCATCTTGGATGAGTTAAGATCCAGGCAGTTGGCTTCTGGGCAATACATGATGCAGAGGCGGCAGCCCTTCTTGGCCACGCATTTCTCGTCGATGACTTGCGCTACGTTATACATGCGACGTGGTTCCTTCTCTCTCGTTAAGCCGCTACGGCAGGATTGCCGACCCGCAACTCAATCTTGTTCTTCTCGGCCCATTCGCTCGCGATTTCATAGGCCCGCTTGACCGTTGCCAAATTCTTCGCCAGCAGCATTTCCTTCTTGGCGAATTTTTTCTTGATGGCTTCGTCCAATGAGGCGGTTCCACCGGATGCCACGAATTTCTTTCCGAAGCGCTCTTGCAAAGCACCGTCGAGAGACTCCATGGAGACACATTTGGTAATACCTGCTACTGAGCCAATCATGGCCATGTTCGTCGATAGCTCGGTGCCGGCAACCTCAATGGCAAGCTCGGTGCCCGCTATGTAAAATAAGGCCACGTTCAAATCCTTGAGCCGCTGGATATCCTCTTCTGACAGAAGAGGCTGGTCGGAGTTGATGATGACCACGCCACCTTCCTTCACGCCCGAGTAGAAGGGCATGGTATAACTTTTTCCCATCGTGATGACCTGAGGGTGAAACACCTCGATGACATCAGGAAACACTAACTCCCCCCGGTCATAGATCCGCTCAATGCCGATGCGACAATAGCTTTCTGCGGGAGCCATACGCTTCTCAGCACCGAAAAATGGATTCGATATTGAAAACTTTCCGTCCCGGTTGGCCGCCATTGCCATCACATGAGCTGCCGTGACGGCGCCCTGTCCGCCCAACCCCGACATGCGAATATTAAGTCTTTTCTTGATCATGAACGACCTCCGGTTCCTTAAGCTTTGCCCGCTAACTGTTTGGCAGCGGCTTTTCGTTCCTTGTCCTTCGCGGCCAACTCTGCGAGGAACTGTTTCGCCGGTTCACTGACGTACTCTTTGTATGCGAACCGTTCGGTCGGTTTTTCAGAGTCGCGCATTTCCTGAAGGCCTTCCATGCTGTTCTTGCCGATTTCCAGAATGCAAGGCGTGTACAGCTGGATATATGTCGGCCCAATTTCACGTGCGATCAAAACTGAGTTTCGGATAACCTTTTCCACCAGTGAGGGCTTGCTCACCGTGCAGTTGACGACATAGTGACAGCCGGATTCCCGGGCAATTTCAGGTAGACGCACTTTGTCGAATAGCTTTCCGACCGGAGCCATTTTGGCAACGAAGCCCTTCTGCATCAGGCCACTCTCCTGCCCGCCAGTATTGGCATACAGCTCGTTGTCGAAACAGATAGTCGTAAATTTCTCTTGCCGGAACCAGGCCTGCAGAGTCATGTCTAATCCGATATCGACCGTTGCGCCATCGCCGGCCAAAACGACTACGTCCTTGACGCGGTCGGGGAATCGGACACTGAGTGCACGCTTTAATCCAGACGCAATCGCATTTTGATTGCCGAATAGGGAGTGAATGTTATGCACCGCTACCATGGGGAACACAAGGCTGGTGCAGCCGGTGGATCCTACCATCACCGTATCTTCCGGATTCGGGAGGGAGGCCAGAATATAGCGGAACGCCATAGATTCCGGGCAACCGGCACACAATGAATGTTGCTCAATCAGTTCTTTTGACGTTCCAATATCTTTCCAGCCGCGGTCCTCTTTGCCGTACGTGGCGCTCTGGACCAAATCTTGGTAGTCCGACGGCATGATGTCATATAGGTCTGGCGAAATTTTGATTCGCTCCTTGCTCATGTATGCCTCCTCAAGGCTCTTCTATTCGTGGAAGGTGGATGGGGCTTCAATGCATTGTTATTTTCAGCTGCCTCTCCCAGCAAGCGATTCCGAACGCATGCCAAGAGCCGTCTTGATCTCAGAAACAATAATTTCCGGTGGCATTGTCATGCCGCCACACACATGAGGACCAGCGTGCACGCGCTCGCTGTTGGGAATGGTGGCTTTGATTTCTTTTGCCAACCATCCTGTCACATTAAACTCTGGCACGAAAATGTGTTTCGCGTTCTTCGTGGCCTCACGAATTTCCTCTCCGGGCCAGGGGCGGAGGGATTTAACCTTTACTAAGCCACAGCGCACGCCCTCGTCTTCAAGGAGACGAATAGCCTCTCGGCCCTGTGAAACGGCCGTACCTGACGCAACAATTACGACGTCGGCATCGGTGTTTTCTGTGTCGATCAAGCCGTTAAGCCACTTGATTGTGTGCTTACGGGACCGCTCTACTGCCGCCCAAATCTCCTGCTGCCAAGAGGCATGAGTGGCATAACTGATGTAGTTGCTCTTCATAATAAACGGATCGCGCATCATCCGAACCGGCGGGCACTCCATGTCCATGCAGGGCACGGGAGAGCGGTATGGATCATAGGGCGGAAGACACATGTCGGCAGGGGTTAGATTGACGACGTCTTTGGTGTGAGTCACAAAGAACCCATCACAGCATAGCGCTAACGGCAAATGCACTTCCGGCTCTTCCGATACGATGAAGCCTTTGAGAATCCAGTCAAAAAAGTCCTGCGCAGTTTCTGCATGCCAGACGAGCATGCCGGTATTTAATAAATAGGAAATCTCAATGGTATCTGGCTGAATCGACAGCGGCGAATTGATGCCGCGGCAGGTGACGATCAT
>JACQHN010000310.1 GCA_016199015.1 Nitrospira defluvii | reverse complement strand
GCGATGCGAGAACGCCGCTGACGGATTTTTTCAGCATCCTGTTAGAGGCAGGTGGGAGAGGGAAGCGCATGGGTGTACGCTTCCCTCGTCGGAGCTCACTGCGTGGTCAGCGCAGTCCAACCATCGAGCCCCGTCCACCGATCATTGGTACGATACCGATGTCAGCGGCAAGCGGCATACTCCGCAGCGCGTGGAGTCTGCCGTCACCAGGCGCCCATCGGATCCATAACTCGCATAGATCCACGATTCGCGCCGGCTGGCTACCGGACCATCCACGCTCACACCGGCATATTTTTCCATCACAAACAGGGAGAGCGGTCCGCTCAGTTTCTTGGCCATCCTGGACCCTGGCTCGGATTCCACGACAAAGACGGTCCCGACGGGAAACGATGCGTCGTCTGTCGTCAGCAGTGCATTGGGGCAGACATAAAACCGAAGGCGCTGCCGCCCGAGTTTCGACTCCACCGAGGACGCGAGGCTTGGCCAATCTCGATAGGCGGCTGGAATGGGGAGCGCGGCGGCGGGCGGAGCCGGTGACCAGCCGCCACTGATGTCGAGGGCCAGCGCCAGAAGCCGCACGACGAGCACGCTCAGACTTGGCGTGGTCGATGAATCCGGGACTCTCGCTCCAACAGTCGGCAATGTCTCTGCAACAGGGACCGGCATGGGGTATCTCCCTTCCTCGTTTCTGCAACCGCTACCGCGTGAGTGCACCGACAGGCGGACCCTGGCTGGGTGCGACGCCCTGCTGCAGGACACCTGCGTGCAACCGCGCGCGAATCAATGCGGCGCGAGCGGCACACAATCCGGCTTCAACCGGTTGTCCGACGATGTCGAGCACTCGTGCATACCGATCGAGCAACAGCTCAACCATCGAATGATGCAACCCCAGTTGCTGTTGTTGGATGACCAGGGCCCGCTGATAGAGGAGCTGCGCCTCTGTAAAGAGGCCCTGTTCATCAGCAAGAAACGCCATGTTGCCGATGATCGTCCCCGTCAGGGGGGCCTGAGAACCGGACACTCGCTCCGCGATGGTCAACGCCTCATCAAACAACTTCTGGGCGGACGCATGGAGGCCTTCCGCTTGGTAGAGGCAGCCAAGGTTGTTCAAGCTCATGGCGACCGCAGGATGCTCGTCGCCGAATCGCAGTCGTCGTACCGTCAACGCGCGCAGATAGAGCGGTTCCGCCCAGACATACAATCCTCGGCTTTTATAGAGGGCGGCCAGGTTATTGAGCACAGGCCCCAACTCCTGATGATCGGCACCGTAGGCTTCCTCCAGCAGGATCAAGGCCAAGTGGTACAACGATTCAGCCGCCGTCTCCCGGCCTTGCTTCCGGTAGAGTTCGGCCAGATTGTTGAGGCTGATCGCCACATCGGGATGCGCCGCGCCCAACACCTTGCGCTCGATCGCCAACACGCGCTCATACAGCGGTTCCGCCGCAGCCCAATCCCCTTCGGCATGGGCGATTTCCGCCAGATTGTTCAACGCCGCTGCGACCTCCTCATGCTCCGGCCCAAATCGCTCTTCCCAGTTGGTGAGGGCTCGCGTATACAGCACCCGCGCCTCCGAGAGTCGACCTTGGTCGTGATAGAGCAATCCGAGGTTATTCGCTGCCGCGGCGACGCGCCCGGCGTCTGAGCGAGCCTGCTCTGCCTCACGCAGAGCTCGGGACAAGAGTCGTTCCGCCTCGGCATAACGCGCCGCTTCCCGGGCTTTCACACCTTCATTAAACAGCTGCGTCCAGGCATCCGGCTCAGCAGCCCAAAGCCCCTCGACGCCTCCGCACAGTGCCATTCCGGCCACCAGCGTCATGGGTAACCACAGCTGGAATTTCTTCATGCGATCAGCCATGTCTTTCAGCTCCCTCCACAGACTCCATCGACTCCCTGTCTACTGCCCTCGTGTAGGACCTCTTCACGCTCAACGTCTATACAGCCCCGAAGGGCCGGGGTGAAGGGGGAGGCCGTCCCACTCACCCCGGGAGGCAGATCCTGAAGAAGGGTGCACAACCCCAGGACCCGTCATTGCCGCCTTATCGTTTCGTCGGCTTGACTTCACGCAACCGCACCACCCTGCCCCTCGCCGTCGAATCACTGCCATGAAGACCAGTCCGATTTTCTTCAACCAATGACATCACCGAGAGACGGAAAGTACGGAGACTGCCGCCCCCGATCTTCGTGGCGCCCAGTCGGCCCTCATCGATCCACCGATAGATCGTCCACTTACTGACCTTCAGTAGTTGCGCGGCTTCTTTCACACGCAGGAGCGGCTGATCCATCACCGCACCTCCTCCACCACTTGGCGGTGGAATAGGAGCGGCTTCGAAACCGCTCCTCCCCGGATACAGAAAGGACAGCGTCCTCCCGGGCGACCGGGTCCACCATTCACGGAACCATTCGACTGTGCCGCAGAGCCGACATCACTTGCCCAGCGCTGTTCAGCCTGCGCGAGCCGACTGCGTCACAGAGTGCGTAAGGGGCCAGCAGCGGAGGTCACGGGGAAAGCGCCTGCGCCGCCGGGGGTCCGAGCCAGGAGGGCGCCTGAACCCGGACGACATCTTCAGTGAGTGAAATAGTTCGGGCCGAACGCCCGGAGGTGGCGGCCAACAGGTCCGATGAAGCTCCCGCCTACAACCCCTGTCGTTGCGGAACAGACCTCATTGTCTCTGTGATACGAAGGCGACGCGCGCCCCGCCCGAACTATCCCCTCGCAGGGATCGGTGGCGCGCGAGCATGAAGGGATGAGGAAATCCCGGCAGCGATGAAAAGGGCAGGAGACAGATTCACATGGGGCTGAGCAGCCCAGACCATACCGGCAGGCGCATGAGAGACGGCGCCGACATCGGACGTCGCCTGGCAGGCCCAGGAGCAGAGGGGTGAATGCGACTCGGTTCCGGAATGCTGATGATGACCATCCGACTGCGCGGCATGCGCAAGGAGGCAGCCGGCTGTCGTGAGCGCCAAGGTGAGATAGACCCCGGCGATGCCAAGTCCGATACCGGACAGGATGTTCTTGAAGGACAATCGGTTCATCGTGGAATACTTTTCAGCCTGTGCATCATATACGCGGTTCCCCAGAACTTGTCTACCGACGGATGCTCACGGATGCTACAAATACACTCGATCCTGCCACCTACTCTAGGTATGTCTTCAGAAACTGCTCCAGTTCCGTGAACACCTGCATCCGATCCTCCGCTCGGCTCAGGGAGTGATCGGCCAAGGGGAGTTCGACATAGCGGTAGGTCGTGACCTTGGCCGCCTTCAGCGCCTCGGCCATGTCGCGCCCATGAGACACCGGCACGGCTCGGTCCATCACGCCGTGCATCAGCAACAACGGCATGCGGATGTCCTGCGGATGGTACAGAGGTGATGTATCCCGCAGGCGATCGCGATCACTCCACCAGGAACCGATACGCGCCTCCACCACCTGTTTTTGATTCAGATACCAGCGGCTGTCATCCACAATCTGCAACAAGTCCGTCACGCCGCCCAGGCTGACGGCGCAGCGGTAGAGATCCGGCGTCTTCACCGCGCCCATCAAGGCCGCGTACCCTCCATAGCCTGCGCCGACGATGCAGATCCGGATTGCGCTCGCGAGGCCAGTGTGAATCGCCCACTGCGCGCTGTCGGTCACATCGTCTTGCATCTCAAGGCCCCAGCGCTGGAACCCGGCCCGTAAAAATTCATCGCCATAACCATCGGACCCGCGAAAGTCGACTTGCAACACCGCCCACCCCCGGCTGACGAACCACTGCGTCCAATAATTAAACGCGTCGCGTTCATGCGAAGCCGGCCCACCGTGGGGAAACAGAATCAAGGGAAGC
Organism: Nitrospira defluvii; assembly: GCA_016199015.1. GTDB lineage: Bacteria > Nitrospirota > Nitrospiria > Nitrospirales > Nitrospiraceae > Nitrospira_A > Nitrospira_A defluvii_B. Next base: position 1,566 of record JACQHN010000310.1, on the reverse strand, counting down.
TCTCGCGGATCTCGATCCTTCGGCGTGGTCAAGAACGCATGCAGCTCTTTTCCGTCGCGAGCCACCAACGTGACCGGCTGCGGGATCGCCAACGCGGCTCCCTCCAAATCGGGATAGGCCTTGCCGAGCAGCACCATGCGCCCGTCCCGTTCGTCGAATAGAGAAAACTGCGGAGGATGAGCCGGTCCGGACGAACGCACGACATGCAGTCGCCCGTCATCACTGCTGCTGTAAATGACATTCGCGCGTCCTGGAATCGCTCGATCGATACGGGCCTGGAGCCGTTGGGCGTCGAAGTCCCAGAACAGGACCCGCTGGTCCTCGTCGCTGTACCTGACGCCGACGATCTTTCGTTTCCCCGGCGCGTACACCAATTCACCGGCCAGATCGAACTTCGGATCGGAAGCCACGAGGAGGCGATCAACCGCGGGATCGGCGAGGTTGATCTTGAAGATGGCCGCTCGTCCTCGATGCTGATCCCTGACATAGAGCCAGGCGGGATCGGCGTCGAAGGCCAAGGGCATCAAGCCGGTTTCCTTGGCGAGATCATACTCCGCAAGGTCACGCCACATGCTGGATTCCGGTGCTCTGAAGATCACCCGAACGGTGGTGTGAAACTGGCCGACTCCGACCCGCACCTGTCCCGCGCGATCGGCAATCCATTGCAAGACATTACGCAGGCCCGGTTGTAGTCCCGGATTCGCCTGTACCAGGCTCCGTTCGCCGGAATACACATCCAGCTTATAGACATCCGGCGACAGCGGACGCTCGATGTCGAGCGCGATCAGCACATGCCTGGGATCGCCGGGTATGGTTCCCACGAGACGATCTTGAAACTGAGGAAAATGTTTCTTCCCAAAGATTGAAGGAAAAGCAGTCTGTTGGAGAAGATTGTCGTTCTGTTGCGTCCCGTCGCGGTTGACCGCCAACAACCGAGTTTCCTGTAACTCTACCCCTCCGCGCGTGTCCCCGAATCGGATACTGACCAGCAACCGTTCGTCATTCACCCATCGGAACCACGTGATGACAGAGTCTTGATTATCGGTGGTGACGGCGATGTGAGCATCCTGACCTGAAACAGTTTGCGTCATGAGCAGCGTGTTGCCGCCCTGATTGCGGAGCACTGCCAGATGTTTGCCCGAGGGAGAGAGTTGAATCGACGAGATGCGCGGAAGCGCGGCGAAGGCCTCAGTGGGTAGAGGGGTGGCCCCTGAGTCTGCATGGGCCAGTGCCAGGCCCAACATCAGCAGTAGAATGGCAAGCAGTCTGTCCATGAGCCGGCGCGGTTTATCCCTGAGATGACCAGGACACACCCATCCGGGGATGCCTAAGAGACATAGTTATCCCATGTTCAATCGGCGATCGTCCACCCCTGGAGCCGACTCGTCGAACAGGGGAAGCACAGAGCCTCGCCGAACGGCGAGGCTCTGCACAAGAGCCACTCATTGCAAATAGAGACCGTGACCCACCGCTTAGCAGGATGCGGGAAAAGTCCGCCAGCGGCGTTCTCGCATCGCTCAGAGGCTCAACGTACGGCACAGAGTACGATTCGCCTCTTCACTCGCT
>JACQHN010000022.1 GCA_016199015.1 Nitrospira defluvii | reverse complement strand
CGACGGCATTCATGAATAGTCCGGGCTAGTGAAATGCCGAGGTTTCTCTCAGGGACGTATCGTGTACGATGCCTCACGTCGACCATCGGCATTCGCCTGTCGACTCCAACCAGACGATGGCGTTCCCCTGAGAGTCCTACACCACGAATCCAGAGGAGTGTGAAACGATGGCGTGGACCTTCTTGTTGGTAGCCGGATTGTTCGAAATCTGTTGGGCGATCGGGTTGAAGTATACAGAAGGGTTTACACGGTTCTGGCCCACGGCGGGTACGCTGGTCGCTATGGCGGCAAGTTTTGGCTGTCTCGCCCAAGCCCTGAAAACCATTCCCGTGGGAACAGGCTATGCCGTCTGGACGGGCATCGGAGTGGCCGGCACAGCCCTGCCCAGCATGGTCCTCTTCGCCGAGTCCACCTCGACCATCAAAGTCATCTCCCTTGTATCGTGCTCGGCATCATCGGACTCAAAGGCAGTTCCTGAGTGACCGTATGCATTAACCCCAGCGTAAAGGTTCATGCCGTACCATGTTGCCCCTCAAAACATCCGATCAACAGAGCGCGCCGTTGCTGCGTTTCCCGAACCGGAACAACATGAATCGGCGTGACTGGTCCCTTGGCGAATGGCTGCTGCTCCTCCCCGTCGGAACCGCCGGCCTGTTCTTCATCTATGGCCATGAGTGGTTGAGCGATCTCTCGAATCCAGTTCGATTGAGCGCCGTGCTCGGATGGCTCCTGCTTGTCATTATCCTTTCGGCCTTTGCCGTGCTTCGCCATGCGGAACATCTTGCTGCACGGCTGGGCGAGCCGATGGGCACCGTTATCCTGACGTTGTCCGTCACCGGCATCGAAGTGATGATGATCGCCGCCTTCATGTATACCGGCTCGGGCAACGCGTCACTGGCGCGGGATGCCATGTTTGCGGTCGTGATGATCGTCCTGAACGGGATGGTCGGGCTTTCGCTGTTGCTCGGCGGCTTGCGGTATCACGAACAGACCTACAATCTGCAAGGGGCCAACGCCTTTCTTGCGGTCATCGTCCCGCTGGCGGTCTTGGGGCTCGTGATGCCGAGCTACACGATTTCCTCGCCAGGCCCCACCTATTCTGCCCATCAATCCATCTTTCTGATCGTGATGTCCGTGGGACTGTACGGCGTGTTCCTCGCGATTCAGAATCTCCGCCACCGCGATTATTTTGTGGCGCCCCGCAGCCAGGGAAAACGCAAAGCCGCGCTCCTCCAGCTCCATGAGCCTTCTTCCCGCGCCTCCGTCTGGTTCCACACCCTGCTCCTCATTGCCTACCTCCTCCCCCTCGTCGTCCTCTCGGAACACGTGACCATGCCGATCGATTACACGCTTCGTCTGTGGCATGCCCCACCCGCCTTGGGCGGCGTGCTGGTGGCCGTGCTCGTGTTGGCGCCTGAGTCCCTGGGATCGGTCCGTGCCGCCCTGGCCAATCAATTACAACGCTCCGTCAATATTCTTCTCGGATCGGTCCTCGCCAGTATCAGCCTCACGATTCCGGCCGTCCTCGCCATCGGGTTTTTCACCGGCTCCACGATCATTCTCGGCCTCGACACGGTCGATACGATCCTGCTGATGCTGACCTTCGTCATCAGCATGCTGACGTTCGCCGTCAGACGCACCAACGTCCTCCTCGGGGCCGTCCACCTCCTCTTGTTTCTGGCCTACCTCATGCTGATTTTCGAGAAGTGACTGAGCGGGAAGCCCGAGTCTCCCACACCATCGTCCGCCTTGGCCAAGACTCCGTTTTCTCCAAAACCTTCGATGACCCGCTGCGTTCCGCCTCACAAACAGCCGATGACCATTTCGGTCACGGAGTTGATTTACATTCCACCCCCTCCTAAGATGATGGATCTGGCGTGGTCCACGCCCTCCTTGGACTGGCACTCGCATTACTCCATCGCGTGAGATGACGGCTCTGCTTGCTTACATCTTCCGGTCCTGAGAACCCGATCGATCCCTATGGCGCAAGAGCATCGATCAGACCGGAACGAAATCGATGTGCACATATCGACTGGTTTCACGCCTACCTGGCATGCCAAAATTGCAGCACGCTGCCTGACCACATGGAGAAGCGGGAGGGACAGGATCACGCGTGACCGCCTCATGCTGATAGACAAGGCTCCATGGGTCTCGCATGAGTGCGGTCAAGAGCGAGAGCCGCTGCCATAAGGGGATTTCAAGGATTGTCGAGGGAAACGAGGATGTCGGGAAGCAAACACAACGCCTTCACCGTTCTGCTTGTCGAGGACGATGCAGGGGACGTGGACATGTTCTTGCGGACCGTCGAGCATGAGTTGCCGCGTCATGAGGACGAACAGGTCGACGTGGTCGTCAATGCGACTGCGGAGGGCGCGCTCGAACGGTTACAGCAACAACCGATCGATTTGATCATTGCCGACGTTCGCTTGCCGGGCATGAGCGGGATTGAGCTCCTGCGAAGGGTTCAGGACCTCAACCGGCGCATACCCGTCATCATCGTCAGCTGGGTCAATGCGATCGACACGGTCATTGATGCGATGCGCCACGGCGCGTTCGACTACATCGTCAAACCCTACGACACTATGGACCTGGCGGCTCGCATTCATCGGGCCATGCGTATGTCCGAAATCCTTTCGCAAGCCTCTCCAGATGAGCCCGCCGCCCCTCGTATCCCCTTCAAGAATCTGGTGGGCGTGAGCTCCCCTATCAGAAATGTCATGGCTATGATCGAGGCCATCGCCCGGGTGCCGTCGACGACGCTGATTATCGGCGAAACGGGCACGGGCAAGGAGTTAATCGCCAAGGCGATTCACGAGCGGAGCCTTGATTGTGATGGACCGTTTCAAGTCGTCGATTGCACCACCTTTTCGGAAGGCACCGTTGAGAGCGAACTATTCGGCCACGTCCGCGGCGCGTTCACCGGCGCAGTGGCCGATAAGACCGGCTTGATCGAATCCGCAAGCCACGGCACCGTCTTTCTCGATGAAATCGGTGACCTGCCCGCCAGTCTCCAGGCCAAACTGTTGCGCGTGCTGGAAGCCGGCGAGGTCCGCGCCGTGGGGAGTACGCAGCAGCGAAAAGTCAACGTACGCTTTATCGCAGCCACGAACCAGGACCTGGCGGAGAAGGTCAAGCGGAACGAGTTCAGAAAGGACCTCTTCTTTCGCCTCAATGTCATGGTGATCCGCGTGCCGGCGCTGCGTGAACGAACGGAAGACATTCCCGTGCTCGCGCGTCACTTTATGGCCCGCTATGCCAAGGAATTTACGAAACGTGTGGAAGATCTCCATCCGTCAGCAGTCACCGAGCTGGTGGCTTATCCCTGGCCTGGCAATGTCCGGGAACTGCGCAATGTGATGGAACGAGCCGTGATGTTGGCCAAGGGTGATCGCATCGGCATTGCTGACGTGGCGGGTCTACTGGCAGTTCCCGACGAACGACAGCGAGAGTCCGCTGACGAAGACTATCTTCACCTCCCCTATGCGAAGGCCAAAGAACAGGTGTTGGAAGCCTTCAATCGGCGGTACATTTCAACCAAACTCACCATTCATCGAGGCAATGTCACCCATGCTGCGCAAGATGCCGGACTTCCGCGCTCGTACTTTCATGAAATCATGCGCCGGTATTCCAAAGAAGAAAAATAGCGGTGTCAGCAAAGCATGACACTTCGCCCTGCCCGTACATCGTAAGGCATTGTTTTTATTCACCTTTACTGAATCTTATCAGAACGTCTGCCTTTACAGACACAGTTTACTTCTTATTTATCATATAGTTGAGCCAACTTTCCCTGACCATAGTCAGCAGTTGCTGACCCCTTCATTTCCATCGCGTTCCAACGCTCCTCTCATCACTTTGGTTGCATTCATAATATATTGTTTTTATTACTATTAATAAGATTATTCAGAGCCAAGTTTTAATCCATTGATTAGCCCCTACGGCATGCGAATTGTAATACTCCTACCCCGCGAGCGAATGCCCGCTCACAAATTTCGAATTGAGAGGGACGAATGTTTCCAATTCGACACATGGGAAGGGGGTGGATCAGCAAGATTGCATCCGGAAAGTGCAGTGAGGTTGTACGAACAGGTGCATGAGGGACTCATGTGCCTCACAAGGAGGTAGCTATTATGCAGGTTTCCGTTTCACGGAGACAGTTTCTCAAAATCTCGGCGGGAACCGTCGCGGCCGTGGCCGTGGCGGACAAAGTCCTCGCGTTGACCGCGCTGCAGCCGGTCATCGAGGTTGGGAACCCGCTGGGCGAGTACCCGGACCGGTCGTGGGAGCGCGTCTATCACGATCAGTATCGGTATGACTCGTCCTTTACGTGGTGCTGCTCACCGAACGACACCCACGGTTGCCGCGTCCGGGCCTTCGTCCGGAACGGTGTCGTGATGCGCGTCGAGCAAAACTACGACCACCAGACCTACGAAGACCTCTACGGCAACCGCGGGACGTTCGCACACAACCCGCGCATGTGCTTGAAGGGGTTCACCTTCCACCGTCGCGTGTATGGTCCCTATCGCTTGAAGGGCCCATTGATGCGGAAGGGCTGGAAGCAGTGGATGGATGACGGTTCTCCGGAACTCACGCCGGATGTGAAGCGCAAGTACAAATTCGACAGCCGATTCCTCGACGACCTCAACCGGGTGTCGTGGGATACGGCCTTCACCTATGTGGCCAAAGGTGCCGTGCTGATCGCGACCCGCTACAGCGGTGAAGCTGGTGCCCGTCGTCTCCGGGAGCAGGGTTATGCGCCGGAAATGATCGAGATGATGAAGGGCGCGGGCGTGCGCTGCTTCAAGCATCGTGCGGGTATGCCGGTGCTCGGAATCGTCGGAAAGATGATGAACACCCGCTTCAACGGCGGATGCCTGCCATTGCTGGACTCCTGGATTCGCAAAGTCGATCCGGACAAAGCACAAGGCGGAAAGTACTATTCCAACTATACCTGGCACGGTGACCAGGACCCGTCACATCCGTTCTGGAACGGGACCCAGAACTGCGATGTCGACCTTTCCGACATGCGCTTCTCCAAGCTGAACACCAGCTGGGGCAAGAACTTCGTCGAGAACAAGATGCCGGAGGCGCACTGGAAGTTGGAGAGCATCGAGCGGGGCGCTCGTGTTGTCGTGATCACGCCCGAGTACAACCCGACGGCGACGCGGGCGGACTACTGGATTCCGG
>JACQHN010000021.1 GCA_016199015.1 Nitrospira defluvii | reverse complement strand
TTATTCATGAATGCCGTCGCGAGGCGGAGACCGAAGGCCGTCGGGGCTTCTCACAAGTAAGGCCGACGTAGGCGCACTGACAGTCCGTCGAGGAGGCCGAACGAGAAAAGCCCCGACGGGCGAGAGGCTCCGACGACGAAGTAGGGATTCATGAATCGTCCGGGCTCGCACAGACCATGGAGGATTCCCATGAACATTGCCTTGTTGGGCACAGGATTGTTGGGGCAGGCGGTGGCGGAACGATTGCACGCCGCGGACCACAGCCTGTCGGCCTATAACCGTTCCCCTGAAAAAACACGGTCCCTGCGTCAATGCGGGATTCGCATCACCCCGACCGCTGAAGAGGCGATGTCCAGCGCAGAGGTGGTCCTGCTCCTGCTCTCTGATGCGCCGGCCATCCGTGCCGTGCTGTTCGATCCGGCCACCAGCGGGGCGATCGAGAGGCGCACCATCATCCAGATGGGCACGATCGGTCCTTCAGAGAGTCGTTCAATCCAGCGCGAGATCGAACGTTTCGGTGGTCGGTACCTGGAAGCGCCGGTTCTCGGCAGCATTGCAGAAGCCCACGCGGGCTCTCTCTTGATCATGGTCGGTGCGACTCCGGAGCAGTATGCCGAGCATGAACCGCTCCTACGTACCATGGGGTCGGAGGTGCATCTGATCGGTCCGGTCGGAAAAGCCGCGGTCCTAAAACTCGCCTTGAACCAGCTCATTGCCTCGGAAATGGCGGCCTTCGCCTTGAGCCTGGGGTTGATTCGCCGAGAAGGGGTTGCGGTGGAGAGCTTTATGAGGGTGTTGCGAAAAAGTGCCTTGTACGCGCCGATGTTCGACAAAAAACTGCCTCGGCTGTCGGAGCGGAACTATGACAACCCGAACTTTTCCACGCGCCACTTGTTGAAAGATGTGGAGTTAGTCCTCAATGCAGCAGAGACCACGCACCTGGCTACCGGCGGACTCCAGGGAATACGTTCGCTGCTCACCGAGACCATCGCCCAAGGACTGGGAGCCGTGGACTACTCGGCTATCTATGAGGTGATTGATCCGGCGGAGGGTTAGCGGCCGTAACAGTTACTGAGGAGACCGATCCATGGGCAGACTCTGGTTACCCACTGTCGATTGGACCTTCATCACGCGAAACCGACCACCAGCCTTGGTCGGAGCAGCATCCCGCTCAATGCGCGTATACCACCAACGGCCTTCACCTTCTGAATAGTTATCGGACAGCGTGATTTCAAATCCTCCTTCCCGGTCATTCTCTCGTTGAGCCCAGCCACCCACCCAGTGGTGGTCCGCAAGGATGTCGGTCCGAAACCGTCCATCTTTAAAATCATACGTGCCGTTGCCGAATCGATCCAGCCTCAACGGCACAACCATCCCGCCTTCTTCATATTCCCACTCGCCCGCAAGGACCGCATTCTCCTCCACCTGTGTGGAAACTTCCGCCGGTACAGACGCGGTTGATGAGGCCTCATATGGCATTGGTACATGACTGCAGGCTTGCAAAGCCATCGAGCCGATGCAAATTGATATCAAAGACATGACAGAATGCTTCATACGGTAGTTCCTATGGGTGTCCAGAAGACAACAGGCCCTCTTGGCGCCTCGCCCTAAAGTTCTTCATACCATGCGTCCGCGCCTCGCTCAAGCTTCCTGCCACTTTTTGCTCATATCCACCATGAAGTCATCCCGCAGGGTAGGTCTAACGACGGAGAACACCATGCATTGGGCTCACGGATGGGACATTCAACGCCCTGAATTTATGCTCAGATTCTCGGGCATGCAGCGCGACTCGCTCCGTAGAGGCTGCCTCAAGGTCAGACAGCCTCAACCGATAAGGAGAAGGTGGGAAAGGTACGCCCGGAGCCAGACTTTGGCCACAGGGCAGCTCTGCGCTGCCACAGGGAACCCTCTCCGTACACACAGGAGGCCCGTTTCGAGGAACATACATGACTGACCGTACGATGAATAAACCCGCGCCACTTCCTGATCACGAATCGCGCACTATCGCGACACTCAGTCGATACCAGATCCTGGATACCGAGCAGGAACCGCCCTTTGCTGATCTCGTGGAGCTGGCGACCACGATCTGTCAGGTGCCGATCGCACAGATCAGCCTCGTCGCTCCCTTTCATCAGTGGTCAAAAGCAACGGGAGGAGTGCCGGCCTGCAACATGCCTTGCGACTGTGCATTCTGCGCCCATGCCATCCTTCAGCGCGATGTCTTCGAGGTGCCAGACACGCTCACTGATGCGCGGTTTGCGGCGAACCCACAGGTGACGGGACCTCCATCCATTCGCTTTTATGCCGCTGCCCCTCTCGTGAACGCAGATGGGCATGCGCTCGGAACCCTCTGTGTCATGGACCAGGTTCCTCGGCAACTGACCTCGGAACAACGAGAAGCTCTCTCCGCCCTGGGACGTCAGGTCATCAGCCAACTGGATCTTCGCTTGCACAATAGGCAATTGAAGGAAGGCCTTGCCGCCCAGAAACAGTCTGAACTGGTCCAAGCACGGCTGCGGTTTGCACTCGACCACGCAATCGACGGGATTGCCCTCCTCGACCAGTCCGGATGTTTTACCTATCTCAATCGGGCCTATGCGGCCATCTTCGGGTATGAGCCGGATGAACTGATCGGAGAGTCCTGGAAAGAGCTGTATGCGCCCGAATGGGCGGCCAAAATCGAAGAGGTATTTTTTCCCATGCTGATGGAGCAGGGCCGTTGGCACGGTGAAGCGATCGGCAGAAAAAAAATCGGGGACACCGTCTTTACCGAAATTTCCCTGGCACTCTTTCCTGAACAAAACAAGAAGGATAACTGGCTTCTCTGGACCTGCCGAGATCAACCCGCGCAAAAGGCAGCTCGGGACGGAATTCTGGACGCCCAAGCAAGGCTGCAGGCGGTGTTGGATGCAGCCACGGAGGTCTCCATTATCGCGATGGATCTGGAGGGAGTGATTACCGTCTTCAATCGCGGGGCGGAATGGATGCTGGCGTATGACGCCGGCGAAATGATCGGGAAACACACTCCCGTCGTACTTCATCTTCCATCCGAAATCGAATCCCGCGGGCGGGAGCTGTCGGAGCACTGTGGACGACCTATCGAGGGATTCAACATCCTCGTGGAAGAAGCCAGGCGAGGGACGCATGAAGAACGCGAATGGACGTATCTCCGGAAGGACGGCCAGCACATTCCGGTCACTCTCCTGGTCACCGCGATGCGCGATGCCTCGGGCTACATCACAGGATACCTGGGGATTGCCAAAGATCTGACCGAGTCCAAACAGGCGGAGGCCGCCTTGCGCGCGAGCGAGGAACGCTATCAAGTCGCCGTACGAGGGTCGAGCGACGGAATCTGGGATTGGAACGTCCTGACGAACGACATGTATTACTCCCCGCGGTTCAAAGAACTGCTCGGATATGAGGATCACGAAATCGCCAATGTCTTTGCCAGCCTTGCTTCCCGCCTCCATGCGGATGACGAGCGCGGCTTCAAGGCGGCCGTGGAAGCACACCTCACCAACAAAACGCCCTATGACGTCGAATATCGATTGCACACCAAGTCCGGCCACTATCGCTGGTTTCGCGCGCGCGGGCAGGCGGTGTGGAATGAACAGGGGTTACCTGTCCGGATGGCAGGATCGATCACCGATATCACCGAAAAGAAAACGGCCGAGGAAGCGCTGGCCAATGCCGCGACGGAGCTGGCAGGCCGGAATGTGGAACTCCAGCAGGCACGCGATCATGCGCTGGCAGCGACGAAGGCAAAAACCGAGTTTCTCGCCACCATGAGTCACGAGATCCGGACCCCCATGAATGCCATTATCGGCATGGCGGACCTCCTCCAGGAAACGGCGCTCTCGCAAGTGCAGCAGGAATATGTCGACCGATTCAGCCGCGCGGCTACCAGTCTGCTCGATTTGATCAACGACATCCTGGATCTGTCTAAAATCGAAGCCGGCCACGTGGAATTGGAATCGATCCCCTTCGACCTCCACGATCTCGTCGATAAAACCGCGGAATCGATGGCCATCCGCGCCAACGCAAAAAAAATCGAACTGATCGCGTTCGTGCACCCGGAGGTGCCGGCCTGCGTGCTCGGCGATCCCACGCGTCTGCGCCAGGTGCTCGTCAATCTGACCGGCAATGCCATCAAATTCACGGAGCAAGGAGAGGTCGCGCTTACCGTGGAACGGGCCGGCGATCAGTCTGTGCCAGGCTCCCTTCGCTTCTCGATCACGGATACCGGCATCGGGATTCCGGGAAACAAGATCAGCACCATCTTTGAGAGCTTCACGCAGGTCGATTCGTCCACCACGCGCAAGTATGGCGGCACCGGACTCGGACTGAGCATTTCGAAACGGATTGTGGGGCTGATGGGAGGCCACATCGAAGTGGAGAGCGTCGTCGGGCTCGGCAGCACGTTTTCATTTGTTCTGCGACTGACGGAGGCGCCCGCGCTGGATGCTTCGTCGACGTTGCCCTCGCTCGACCTTCAGGGACGCCGCATTCTCGTCGTGGACGACAGCGAGACCAATCGGATGATCGTGCGGGAACACCTCTCACGCATGGGCGCCCTAGTCATCGAATCACCCGATGGAGCTGCGGCCATGATGGCCTTCGACGTGGCTCATCGGCGGGACGAGCCAATTCACCTCGCCATTTTGGACTGTCACCTACCGGACATGCATGGAATGGAGCTGGCGCAGGCTATCCGTCACCGACCCGATGGCGCCGCGCTTCCCCTCGTGATGCATACAGCGGAAGTCCGCCGCGCGACCGCGCGCCGGGCCGACCAAGTAAACATCGCCAGTTACGTCTATAAACCCATCAGCCGGAAGCGGCTGTTGGCCTCTCTGGCCGTGGCGCTGCAACAGTCGCCGATCGCCCCCGCGACTCAGAAACCGACGCCGGTTCACCACCCCGAGCCTTCCAGTCACGCTCCACTTGCCATCCTGCTCGTCGAGGATTTGGAAGACAATCGCGATCTGATCGCGTTGTTCTTGAAGGGGATGCCCTACCAGTTGGACATGGCCGAGAACGGAGCCGTCGGCGTGCAGAAGTTTCAGTCGGGCGCCTATGGCCTCGTGCTGATGGATATTCAGATGCCCGTGATGGACGGCTATCAGGCCACGAGCACCATCCGGGCGTGGGAGCGGAGCCAGGGACAAGAGGCCACGCCGATCATCGCCCTGTCGGCCAATGCGTTTAAGGATGACATCGACAAGAGCTTGGCCGCCGGCTGCACGGCGCATCTTACAAAGCCTATCAAAAAACAGACGCTCTTAGAGGCCATTCTGACACATGGCAAGCTGCGCGTGGGCAGAGCAGCCTAAGGTTGAGGGGCGGGTACCGCGAGACGAATCGAATGCGCAAGCAGGCAATCTCATGATGAAGGTCTGGCAGAATGGAGCCATCGCCACCAGTGATTGGCTTCCACGGCTGATCCTGGTGATGGCGGGTCTTCCGCTCATCGTCGGAGGGATCATCCTCTGGTATGTCGAGACACGCTTGATCACCGATGCGGGACAGAGCTTAGCCACGGCTGCGACTGAGATCGCCAGCAAGCTCGACATGGTCCTGCGCGAACGAATCAATAATGTCGAGCTACTCTCGCACGCCCAGGTACTGCGGACCCAGAACCGGGAGGAGATTCAGCCTGTCCTCAGGGCGTTGCAAGAGGTATCCCCCGAATACAGCTGGGTGGCGCTGACGGATGCGCAAGGGCGAGTGACCGTGTCGACACAGGACTCACTGGTCGGCAACGATTTCAGTCGCGATCCGGGATTTCTCGCCTTGCGAGGAGGGGCGCGAACGGCGGTCGACGATGCCGTGATGAGCCCCGAGGACAACGGCGTCTTTGTGGTGACGGTCATGGCGCGCGTCGAGGGCCCAGGCGGAGAATGGCGCGGGGGACTGATCGCCAGGATCGGCATGCCGGCCTTCGAGGATGTGTTCGCCCAAACGGTGATGGCGCTTCAAACCTTGTGGGGCGCCACGGTGCACTTGGAGTACCAGTTCCTGAATAGCCGGGGCGACTTGATTGCAGATTCGTTCCTGCGTGAGGAGGGCCAGCACAATCTCCAACAGATAGGCGTCCCATCTGCGCGGTTGGTGGAGAGCGGTCCCTCCGGATTTGTGGAGGAATGGTTCCCTCGCCGACAGACCACCGTGATCACTGGCTACGCTCGAACGCGAGGGCAGAATGAAGGGGGGCAGTTGCATTGGGGCATTCTGGTACGAGTCGATCGTCACGATATCCTCGGACCTATTCTCACCACAATCTTCGTCATTGGGCTGGCCGGATCTATCGTCATTGTTCCGCTGATCGGAGTGCTCCTCTGGAGCACCGTCAGTCTGAAACGCGCCTGGCTCCAAACCCAGCGAGAACAGAATCGTGCGCTCGCGGCCGAAGCTCGCTTTCTTAAAGTCCTGGATGCCGCCCCGAACGCGTTTGTCATGACAGACGGCACGGAACGGATCGTCTATGCCAACCGCGTCGTTGAGGGAATCTTCGGCTATCGCCCCGACGAGTTGCTCGGCCGGCCCGTGGAGGTGCTGATGCCGGAACGGTACCGGCAGCACCATCCTGCACACCGTGGCCATTACCTGGCCGCCCCCCATACGAGACCGATGGGCGGGAATGCCGATTTGGTGGCCCAGCATAGAGACGGGCACGAGTTTCCCGTCTTGATCAGCCTCAGCCACGTAGAAATGGAGGATGGGATCTACGTGCTGTCGGCCATCCGTGACATCTCACAGCTGAAGCAGGTCCAAGAAGAACGGGAACGGCTGCATCGTCATATCCGACTGCTGCTCGACTCCACCGCCGAAGGACTGTACGGCATCGACCACGAAGGACGCTGCACCTTCGTGAATCCGGCCGGAGCGGAGCTATTGGGCTACCGCCCTGAGGAATTGTTGGGGCAACCCATGCATCGCCTCATCCATCACTCCCGCACGGATGGTTCTCCCTGCCCCGAGGAACAGTGTGCGTTAGAGAAGGTGCGTTTGAGCGGGGAAGGCTCTCGGCTGGACGACGACAGTTTCTGGAGAAAAAACCACACCATTTTCTCAGCCGAAATCGACGCCCGTCCGATGTATGAAGCCGGCAGGCTGACGGGAGCCGTCGTCGCCTTTACAGATATTACAGAACGGAAGCACACGGAATTGGCGCTGGCCACCGCAGCCGCCATACTCAAAGAGCGCAACACGGAGCTGCTGGAGGCGCGCGATCAGGCCCTGGCCGCAACCAAGGCCAAGAGTGACTTCCTCGCCTCGATGAGTCATGAAATCAGGACCCCGATGAATGCGATCATCGGCATGGCCGACCTGTTGAAAGAAACGACGTTGACTGCCGACCAGATGGATTACGTCGATCGCTTCACCCGCGCGGCCAATGCACTGCTGGATCTCATCAACGGCATCCTGGATCTCTCCAAAATCGAGGCGGGCCATCTGGATCTCGAAACCATCCCGTTTGGTCTCTGCGAGGTGGTCGAGAGCACGGCTGAACTGTTAGCTGGGCGAGCGCATGCCAAGGGGCTGGAGTTGGTGGCCCATGTCGCACCGGAGGTGCCGACCTGGGTCGGGGGGGATCCCACGAGGCTGCGGCAGATCCTGATCAACCTCGTCGGCAACGCCATCAAATTCACCGAACGCGGCGGCGTGACGGTAGATGTGCGACCGGATCCCACGCCGGGAGATCCAGCCTGCCTTCACTTCACGGTGACGGACACCGGCATCGGCATTCCGGAGAACAAGGTCCAGGCCATCTTCGAGAACTTCACCCAGGTCGACTCATCGACTACGCGCAAGTATGGCGGAACCGGATTGGGTCTCGGCATCAGCAAGCGACTCGTAGAGATGATGGGGGGAGCCATTTGGGTCGAGAGCAGACTGGGCCTCGGCAGCACATTCCATTTTACAATGCGATTGCCCGCATGCCAGGCGAGCGAGTCTAGTCCGGATACTCCCCGTCTCCCACTTTCCGCTTTGGCGGGGCGACGCATTCTCGTGGTGGACGACCATGAGACCAATCGCCTGGTGGTACGGGAACATCTGTCGCGCTTGGAGGCCGAGGTCCATGAGGCGCCCGATGGGGCATCGGCGTTGCAAATGCTCCAGCAGGCCACCGCACGGGAGCAGCGTTACGATCTGGTGGTGCTCGATGGTCGTATGCCCGGCATGGATGGGTTTCAACTCGCAAGGGCTCTCAAGGCAGACGTCCAACTGAGCGCTGTACCTGCAATCATGCTCACCTCCGAGGCACGCCTCCCGGACACGCAGCATCTGGAAGACGCAGGGCTCCGAGCCTGCCTGGCCAAGCCAATTCGTCGCGCGCCCCTCCTCAATGCAGTCCTGCGCGCCATAGAGACCAAGCACGCTACCGATCTTCCCTTGCCGGTGGCCAGACCGGAGGCGCTAAGCCCCGAGGGAACCGGGCCCTTGCGCATCCTGCTCGTGGAGGATCTCGAAGATAACCGCCTCGTGATCGCGTTGTTTCTCAAAGATATGCCCTACAGCGTCGAGATGGCCGAGGACGGCCTGCAAGCGGTGGAAAAGTTCACAATGAACCGCTACGACCTGGTCTTGATGGACATTCAAATGCCGCAGATGGACGGGTATGCGGCCACCGCGGCGATTCGCCAATGGGAAACCGAAGAGCATCGGGCACCCACGCCGATTGTGGCACTCACGGCCAACGCCTTTCAGGAAGAACTCGACAAGAGCTTGGCTGCCGGTTGCACTGCGCACCTGACCAAACCGATCAAGAAAAAAACCCTGCTGGAAGCCATTCGCCAATACGCCAGAGTGAACCCACGAAAGGAGGCAGCTTGATGAGTGAGATCACGCGTGCGTCTTCGGAGCTTGGATCTGGGCCGGTAGTGGTCCACGTTGATGCTTCCTTTGAACCATTGGTGCCAAAGTTCATGACTAACCGGAAGAAAGAGATCACGACCATGACGGAGGCCGTGGCACAGGGCGACTTCGAAACCGTCCGGAAGGTGGCCCATGGAATGAAGGGTGTCAGCGGCAGTTACGGATTTCCCGAGATGACAGCCGTGGCGGCTCGACTCGAACAGGCCGCCAAGGCCGCTGAAGAGGGATCGATCCGCAACGACCTCACGGCGCTGGCATCGTACCTGGATCGCGTCGAAATCGTGTACGAATGACCATCGCCATGACGGAAGCGCGCGCTCAACAACGCTCACCCGCACCGCATAAGGAAAGGGCCGCATGACCAGCGCCGATACCTCCTCCGGACTGACCATCCTGATGGTTGAAAATGAAGAAGTTACCGCCTGTCTTCTGGAATTCGTGCTACAAAAGAATGGCTACCGGGTGATTCATTCCAACAACGGGGAGCATGCCAAGAGTCTGATCACCACAATGGAGCCACCGGATGCGGTATTGTTGGATATTTTCCTGCCCGACACGACCGGCCTCGATCTGCTCGCCTACCTGCGAACACAGGAGCAGTGGAAAAAGACCCCGGTCGCCATGCTCACCGCCAATACCGAGAACCTCGATACGCGCAAGGCGGCACTCCTCGGTGCCAACGACTATATTGTCAAACCAGTCAGCCCGACCCAGCTAGCCACGAGACTGAATCGACTGCTGAGGGATTCGCACAAAAAACAGACCCGGGTCGCATGAGGGCTAGGCCCCCTCACACCCCGGCAACTGAGGAGCGCTCCTATGGAACTGACGGCAAACTATAAACCGAAAGTCTTAATGGTGGAAGACGAGGAGGATACTGCCAGCCTGCTGAAGTTTTTGCTGGAGCGGGCGAATTACCGCGTGGTGCATGCCAAGGATGGCCGCAGTGCGCAGGAGCTGGTCGACACCATGCCGCCTCCGGATATCGTCTTGCTGGACGTGATGCTCCCCTTTTTGAGCGGCTTGCAAGTGCTCACCTACATCCGAAGCAAAATAGCATGGGAGAAAGTCCCGGTCGTGATGTTGACGGCCGACGGGAGCGAGCACGACATCAAGCGAGCCCTCGAGAACGGGGCCAACGATTACATGCTCAAGCCCTTCAATCCCCGTGAGCTGACCAGCCGACTGAAGCGTTTCCTGGGCCCATTGGCGTAAGCGATTTCGGAGAGGATGTCCGCGTGCTTGCCCTCAACCATTCCGACCTGACCCTCCGGGTGGGCAGCATTGCCGTGCTCTGCATTTATTCCGCTGTCATCCTGCTCTTGCTGGGGATTCTCCTGCTCCGGTTCATCCGCCTTGCCAAGGAACGACGGCGCCGAACCGTCACCGAGACCTGGCGACCCTTGCTGGCCCAATGTGTCGTGGAGATGCCCGACCGCCTTCCCACGCTCAAGCCTCGTGACCATGTGGCCTTCCTCCATCTGTGGAACCATTGCTTTGAATCCATTCGTGGAGATGCACGCACTCAGCTGAACGAGCTTGCGCGACGGATGGGGACCGACCAGTTTGCCAAACGACTCTTGCGCGCCAGACTCCTGCGCCGGCGACTCTTGGCGATTGTCACCCTGGGCCATCTTCAGGAGCGGTCCGTCTGGAACGAGCTCGCCGTTATGTTGCAGGCCGACAATGCGTTCTTGTCTTTGGTCGCGGCCAAGGCCTTGCTGAACATCGACGCGCAGGCAGCAATCCCTCTGCTCATCCCGGTGATGAGCCATCGGAAGGACTGGTCCCCGCTCAAAGTGGTCGCCATGTTCGAAGCCGTGGGCCCGGACCTCGCGGCTGAAACCATCGCCAAAGCCGCCACCCAAGCCTCGCCTGAAATCGCCGCGCGCCTGATTCGCCACCTGGCCGCAACCCGCAGCTCACAGGGACTCCCTCCTCTACGGGCGCTCCTTCAGGAGGAGGCGCCCTCGGATGACGTGCTCTCTGCCTGCTTGTTCCTGTTCGGTCAATGCAGCGACCCGAGAGATGTCTCGACGGTTCGCGAGCATCTGAATCACACGACCTGGTACGTACGGCTCCAGGCCGCATCGGCGCTCGGCAAGATGGGGGTTGAGGAGGACGAGCCTCGACTGATTCGGTTACTCGATGATGATCACTGGTGGGTGCGCTATCGGGCGGCTGAAGCCCTCTCGAATCTCCCCTGGATGACTCCCGAGAAACTGGCCGACCTGTGCGGCGAGCTGTCGACGATTGAGTCGCACGAGCACCTCCTGCCCTTCATGGCCCAAACAAACGTTGGGAAAACCGTTCAGGTTCCCACCGTCGCGCCTCATTCACACAGGGCTTAACGCCTGTCGGTCCGCCCTGGCTCCGATCATCGCTGCACGACGACGCGGAATGCGCCGTCACATCCGTCGTCCTCTATCGGGTACCGAAACCCTGTCCTCGCTACTCACCATGGCAGACAGGCAATGGACGAACCTCGCGCAACCCGGCCGATGCCCGCACAGCATGCCGACCGCGAGCCTTCGTTGCTCAACGGCGCGGCGCGGAGATACACATGTTTTTGAGGATCTCTGCCGCCTGATTTATGAGCGACGATGGACAGGCGATGATGATGGAGGGTGAGGCAGCACCGGCGCCGCATTACGCGTAAACTGGAGCCTCTGCGTACCCTGCAGTTCTGGAAACGCCACGACCTTCCCCCGTTGCTTGGTGCCCTTGGAAGAGGCGCTGGATGGAGTGAATTTCCAGCCTTCGGGGACCTCGATCGTCAACCCCGCCACCGGTTTGGGAGCGGTCACCATCACTCGCATGGTCGCAGCATCGCGCGCCACGTCGATCTCGACCTGGTTACGCGCAGCCCACCATCGGCCGAATTCCCCCACCGAGCCAAACCAGGCATAAGGTCGCACTCCCTCCACAAATCCCTTCTCGAAGGCGAGCTTGTGATCGAGAATATTCGGGTGAATGAGCACGACGACCGAGCCGCCGTAGCGGCTGATCTTTCTCGCGACCTCCAGGGCCTGCGGGAGCCGGTCACCCATCTTCGGCAACTCTTCGTCCTCGATCGTGACCGGAAATTCAAAAATATCGACTTCACTCTCGGTCAATCGGTCATAGGTCAGCTGATAGGGTAGATGCGTGAGCGAGTTGTTCGCCGTTGCCGTCGAACTGTACCGGAACCCCGTCGCCAGGAGCGCTTGCGGGAGACCGTATGGATTGGACAGCTCGCCGGGCCTGAAGGAGACGATCTCCTGGCCGGAAAAGTGATCGATCAGAAACTTGCTGACGCGCAGTTCTCCGAGCACGCTCGCATTCTGGGCCTTCATGCGACTTTTGACATATGGGGCGTACGACGGATAGGCCTCCCGCCCCGTCCCCATCGGGAACTGATCGAAGACCTTCGAATGGGCAATCGTGTGACTGCCCAACTCCATCCCGAGTTCCGCAAGCCGAGCGAGATACCCCACCCCTTCGTCGTTGAAAAAAATATCGTCGTTGTAGTCGCGAATGTATTTCACCTGGATGAAATAGGTGCCGACCAGCCCCTGACTCTTCTCATACTCCGCGTAATCGACGGCGTTTTTGATCGACCGGGTAAAATCCACATCATGCGTGAGCATCACGGAGAGTGACTTCCCGAACGGCACCGTCCCCACAGTCACCGCCCCCTCTTGCGCCGCGCGGTAGATGGATTTGAGCAGGCGCAGCCACACATCAAGCGTCGGGTCGAACTGATTGTCGTAGCTCTGAACGAGTTCATCAGCGCGATTGTTGTATCCCTTCAGCAGCAGAAACCCGAGATCCAACCCGATGGCATAGGCCCGGCCGCTCCCGTAGATAGCCTGAGTCACAGCGGCGGTCCCGTCATCGAAGACCGCCAGCGGCTTGGCGCTTTCGGTGTAGCCATAGGTCCCCATCACCTCGAGCCCCTTCTCTCGAATGCCGATCCGCAGCCGTCGTTCGCGCGGGTCGGTGAACTCCGCCAACAAGGGATCAGACACCGCCAATCTCAGGTCATAACGCTGGCGAGAGGCGGCCGCATCGCGAAATCCGAACACCCGGCTCAACCCCCCGCCCAGTACCTGCACCCCGATCAGCGTGCCGCCCGATTTGGGAAAATCCCCCAGCGCCTGAAGTTCCTCCGGGGACAACACCTTCCCGGAGATCATCGGATAGACCAACACGACCTGATGCGTCAGGG
Source organism: Nitrospira defluvii (assembly GCA_016199015.1). Lineage (GTDB taxonomy): Bacteria > Nitrospirota > Nitrospiria > Nitrospirales > Nitrospiraceae > Nitrospira_A > Nitrospira_A defluvii_B. Next base: position 4,321 of record JACQHN010000021.1, on the reverse strand, counting down.
CTTCACGAACATCGCGGGTGATGCGAAACGGGATACCGATCGACTTCAACCCATGCGCCAACCCGAGCCATGAGGAGTCGGGATCGGTCAGCAGAATCGCCATGCGACTCTTGGAGCCCTGCCCATAGGTCGTCCATGAGGCCGGCACCCGAGGCGGCACGACCGTCACATGGCTCGGGCCCGCAACCCCGGGAAACCGATGAAAATCCTGTTCGGGAATGTCGATAGGCCGATCGATTTGCGACCAGAATAGGATCCAGCTCCCGGCCACAAGGAACAGCAGGACGAGGGCGGCACCGACAAGGCGAATAACTGTGGCCCGTTCCATGTTCTTACCAGTGATAGATCAGGCTGAGATTGCCGCCGCGACGGATATAGAGAAATCCGCGGTCTTCGTAGTAGCCGGAGGCTTCCGCCGAGAATCGCTCGGTGATGGGGAAGGTCACGCCACCCTGAATGGTGCGGCTCCCCACCCGGGTAAAGTCCTGCGCCGCCACAATCCGTTCACCCGACGTACCGAACGAGCCTGAGGCGAAGAACTGCAACCGATCCGTCGGTCGCCAGGTCAGTTGCGAGGAGAGCGTGACGGCCCCCGTGTTCGGGATCAGGTAGATCTTCTCAGTCAGCCACAGATTAAACGGCAGGAAAATCGTCAACCCTGGCATCAGCAGATCGATATCGTCCTTCTTATAATTCAGACGACGATACCCGAAGGACACTTCGATCGGCGCCAGGGAGGCATGCACGCCGCCCAGCCCCTGCGCGACTTCGCCGACGAACGAGTAGTTGGGCGAGAAATGTGGATTGATCGTTCCTTGCGCCGCCACATAGCCCCAGGCCCGCTGCCAGAGCGGACTGTACAACTCGGCCGAGACCGGTGTGTCGTGAAACCCGAACCGATTGATCGGCTCGGCCCGCAGCACCAACGTTTGATCACCGATCGGCTTGGCAATTTCAAACAGCAGATCGCGCTCATCAGGTTGGTTTTTGGTATAGGAATAGTGCCCGTAGCCGATTTTGGCATAGTCGCGATACGGGATGCGCAGCCCGGTCAGCCCTTGTCCCACCGCCGCCCGTGGCGACACCAACAATTCCGATTTCACGGCACGTAGTCGTTGTTCAATATCCGGATCATGTGTCTCGGCGAGCAGTGCCTCGTACCGCTGCAGCGCTTCCGACCGATTGCCCCGCCAATGCGCCACCTCGGCGAGTCCACGCCGGGCCTCGATCTGTTTTGGATCCGCCTCCAGGACCTGCGCGTAGAGGCGATGGGCGTCATCGAACTGCTTCTGCCAGGAGAGGACCTGCGCCAACGCGACACGGATGTCCTGATCTTCTGGATGGCGAACCAGCACCTCGCGATACAGCGTGGTCGCCTCGGCGTGGGCACCCTGCCAGGAGAGGACCCGCGCCAATGCGCTACGAACGTCGTCGTTGTCGGGATGCTGCTGCAATATCTCACGGTAGAGCGCTTCAGCCTCATGATATTGCTTGCTCGCCTCCAACGTTCTGGCTCGCTCCAGTGCAGCGGTGGTGGTCCGCGATACCGTATCCGGCGTTGGCGTAACCGGAAGAGTCGTGCTCACAGGAGCCTGCTGCGAGGCAGCGAGCAGTTCGGACTTGACGGCGTTCAGCTGCTCTTCAATTTCGGGATCCTGTGTCTCCGCGACCAACGCCTCGTAGCGACTCAGGGCATCCGCCTGGTGGCCCTGCCAGTGCGCGAGCTCGGCGAGTCCTCTCCGGGCCTCGATACGCTTTGGGTCGGTCTGCAATACCTGGTCATAGAGCCGATGAGCTTCATCGAACTGCTTCTGCCACGCGAGGACCTGCGCCAACGCGACACGGATGTCCTGATCCTCTGGATGGCGAGCCAATACCTCGCGATACAGCATGGTCGCCTCGGCATGCGCCCCTTGCCAGGACAGGAGCCGCGCCAATGCGCTACGCAAATCATCGTTTTCTGGATCCTGTTGCAGGCCTTCGCGGTAGACGGACGCAGCCTCGACGTCCTGACGCATCGTCTCCAATCGGCGTCCACGCTCCAGCGCCTGAGTTCCGTTGGGAGAAATCGTTCCAGCAGACGACGGATCGCCTGTAGGCCCCTTGGGGGAAATGTGTGTCTGGCTCAACTCGACCTTCAAGGCACGAAGACGAGCCACCACTTCCGCATCGCCGGTGGCCGCCACAACCCGCTCATAATAGGGGATCGCCTGATCCGGATGGCCGCTCCACGTGAGCACATCAGCCAGCCCGCGCAAGGCGTCGAGGTGCTGAGGTTCCTCCAGAAGGACCCGTTCATACTCTCGCCGCGCGTCGTCATACTTCTGTTGCCACGAAAGCACTCGCGCAAGGCCGACTCGGCTTTCGTCGTCGAGGGGATGGCGGGTTAACACGTCCTGATAGAGTGAGGCCGCTTCAGCAAACTGACCTTGCCATGAGAGGAGTTTCGCGATCGTGGCGCGAACGTCATCATTCTCAGGCCGGGCAGCCAAGAACCGACGATAATCCGCAATGGCGGACTCGTACTCTTTTGCCTGTTCGTAGGTTTTGGCCCGTTCTAAAAGGGCTCGCGGTGAGGACTCTTTGACGCCTGCAAACGCACCGCCGGTTGGCGTTCCCCACCAAGCAGCCATGACGACGGTCATCGTCGCTAGGCGGAAGGCCGCCAGGACCATCTCGAATGACCCCGGCGTAGGATCGTGCGTCCGTTTCAACTCGGCCAGCCTTCTCTCTCGCGCTACTCTCTCAGGGCCCGGAACCCATCGAGATCGTGAATGATCACTCCCGCAAAACTGTGGTGCGCAGTACCATTCAACAGGGTCTCGACGGCCCCTGTGACCTCAGCTCGCGAACGACCGGCAAAGGTGAGACGTTCCGGCCTGACGGTGTATCGGTGATGGACGCGGAACCACTCCCGTCGAGGTGACGCCACTTGCGTCGCAGACAACGGCGCCCATCGTAGGAGCCGAAGATCATAGTCCAGCACGGCGTCGACCCGAGCCGGTTGCGTTTCCCGGCGCAACACCACATGCTGTTCGACCGGCAACGGCGTCGTCTCCAAGGCCAGCCACACCGCGGTTCCGATCAGATCACCATAGCGCAGGATATCTTCGGCGATGTCCTGCACTTCGTCCGTATCGGTGCGATAACTCATCACTGCGACCTCGTCGGCCCGATCCATGACGGCATAGGCCAGCGGACGGCCCGCGATCGTCGGAGACGCCAGCCAAAATGGAATCACCATCGAGAGGCGAGTACGCCCTGCGATGACTTCCTTCACCGTCTCGATAGCCTCGAGATACCGACGGAGTTGCGCCTCGTCCTTCAAAAATCCCGGCAACACATAGGGCTCGATATCGAGTTGCACGCCGAACAACGTGCCGGGCTTCAAGAGACGCAGCAGCCGCTGTATCTTATCGGCCAATCTGTGAGGTTCCTGAATAGCTTCGGGATACCCGTCCAACGCCATGGCTTCGATGCCGGCGTCCCGCACCCTCGTCAAGAGCCTGGCATACTCGCTCCAGAGTGCGTCATCGTCCACTTGGGAAGGCATCTGGATCAGGACTCTGGAACAACCCTGAGATCTACAAGTACTCAACAGGATCTCCGGATCGCTCATCGCCGCGCGATAATTCCACACCCAGAAACCGGTTCCAGCCTGGCGCATGGCCCCCGACTGCCTCTCGGCCACCTCAATCTGTTCAATCATGATGTGTGCGCTGCCGCCCTCCATGGAGACCACGAGGGAGGTCAGGCGCCGGAGATCCAACCGGCGACCGATCTCCTTCAGTGGAACGGTGACGTCGAACGGTCCGGCGACCGTCGCCAACGGCACGTTGTCCTCTCGAAGGCGACCCGCTACATCTTCCAGCGCCACTACCACCTGACCCGTTGCTCGTCCACGAATCCGCAACCGCTCGTAGGACAGGAGATCCATCGGCGATCCGGCCCCATGCAGCGCGATGCGCTGCCCGCAGCGCGCCCCCTCCTCAGCTACCCACTGTAGTTCGATGCCTTGGTGACTGTTGGTCATCTGGCCGTGGCAGGGACCGAACGGGCGGGCGTCCCCTAGCCCTGACTGCAGTTCAAGAATGGGCACAAACGGTCGATAAGATAGAGGTGGCACGGCATCAGGATGACCACTGAAGGCCACGGTAGGCGTAGTCTGTTCGCCGACATAGGTCAGCTCAATCTCGTAGACCGTGGAAGGAATGGAGTCGGCCAAGGGAATGTCGCCTGAATGTGCGGGAGGGATCATGGCCATGACCGCGAGTAGACCCAGCGCCCACGCCGTCGCTTGGGGACCGCGGCACCGCCGTCC
>JACQHN010000279.1 GCA_016199015.1 Nitrospira defluvii | reverse complement strand
TACGTCGATCTATTTCACGCTGATCGATGCCCGGAATGTGGCGTACGCCCGGATGGTGCCGGTGTCGGTGACGGTGACGGCCAGCGGGACCACCCCGCCGCCGCCGCCCCCAATCGGCGGGGCTGGTGGAACGACTGGTTCCCTCACTATCACATGGTTTCAGAATACTGAGGCAGATTTGGCCGGCTATCGCATCTATATCGGAACGGCATCTGGCGTCTATGCCAATCCTATCAGCGTCCAGGGAAACACCACTTCGTATGCTGCGGCGCTCTCACGGGGATTTACCTATTTTGTCGCGCTTACGGCCGTTGATACGAACGGGAATGAAAGTGAGAAATCGGCCGAACTGAGCCGGAGTCTCTACTAAGCGGTACCTCCCCCCATCCTCTGCGGGAAATCTTCGTCCGTAATTTCGTTGCGACGGCCACCACCGGGTTGAACCGCTCAAGGTGCATTGACGCTCAAGGTTTTGCTGGCTTCTGCCGATAGCGCGAACGGGGCTATTCTTGCTTGGGAGGATCCTATTGTGAGTAGAATTATCTTTGTGGACGACGCGCCGGAGATCTTGCAGCACTTGCGTCGGCTGTTGGCCCCCATGCAGACCGAGTGGGAGATGCAGTTCTTTCCCTCGGCCACGCAGGCCTTGGCCGCGATTCAGGAGACGCCGTGCGATGTGGTGGTGTCGGACATGACCATGCCGGGAATGGATGGCGCCAAATTCTTGGGAGAGGTCTGCAAGACCTGCCCTCAGACTATCCGTATCATCCTCTCTGGGGACCAGAGTCCCTATAATTATGTGCGCTCCGCTTCCGTCGCCCATCGGTTTCTGCAGAAGCCGTTCGATGCGGCGACGCTGAAATCAACCATTGAGCAGGCGGAGGCCTTACGGGCCGTGCTGGGCAATCCGGCGCTCCGAAACCTGGTCAACGAGATCAAGACGCTACCGAGTCTTCCCTCGATCTACCAAGACCTCATGCAGGAAATGCAGGCGCCGCAGGCCTCGTTGAAGAAAGCGGCTCGCATCGTGGCGAAAGATCTCGGGATGGTCACGAAGATTCTTCAGTTGGTGAACTCCGCCTTCTTCGGTCTCCGTACCCATGTATCTGATCCTGAGCAGGCCGTGGCGCTGCTTGGGTTCGATACCATCAAGTCGCTGGTGCTTTCCAGCCAGGTGTTCGCGCAGTTCGATCAGGCGAAGCTGCCCTCGTTTTCATTGGATGAGTTGTGGCGCCATGCAATGCTCACCGGTACCTACGCGCGTCGGATTGCGAAGGAGGAAGGCGCGAGCCAACAGGTCATGGACGAGGCCTTCACCGCCGCACTCCTGCATGACGTCGGCGTGTTGGTCTTGGTGGCTAACCGGCCTGATGACTATGGTCGTGTCCTGGACTTGGTGCGCACGACACAGGTTTCTGATTGGTCAGCTGAGCGAGAAGTGTTCGGAGCCGACCATGCCCACGTCGGCGCCTATTTGCTCGGGATCTGGGGACTCAGCGACGGAATTGTGGAGGCGGTGGCCTTTCACCACCATCCTGGTGATTATCTGGCATCGGAGTTTCGCGCGGTCACGGCGGTCCATGTGGGAAACGCCTTGGCGGAGACCCAGGTGCGAGTTGGCGATGGCGCCAGTGAAGTCACCGGACTCGATCAGACCTATATCATGCGTGAGAATCTTCTTCCGCGGCTCACCCGTTGGCGTGAACTCTGTGTCGCAGGCTAATCCTATCCCCCTGTCTTAACCATCGCTCTCCTCCCACAGTACAACCACATCGTTGCTGGTCCTACTCACCGTGGGGTGTCATGGTACGACTCTCGACGTGAAGACTCTATGCCTGTTTTCCTGCCACCAGTCTCTTGATGTTCGGAATGCTGCTGTGGTGTGCACCATGGAGCTGGGCCGGTACGATCATGGTCGATCTCGGCGTCGAACAGGGACTGATGAATCATCGGGCCAACGGCTATCTGGTCAGCATCGAGCCGACCCCAACCGTCCATGGACCTGATCCTGCCATTGAAACCAACCAGCTTTCGAGGGAATGCCGGCTATATCTTCCACAATTATGACCGCTTGAAGGAGGCGGGGGGCACGGAGTTTCAACTCACCCTGGGATTGGCGTTTCACCATCTCGCCCGGCAGATTTTTGATGGCGGATTCAACTTTGAAGTGCAACGGTTAACGAAGTCTTGGTATTGAAGAAGACCTCATAGGGTGTCCGGAAGCCCAACGGTTTTCTCGGGCGGTGGTTCAGTTTATTCATGGCAGACTCGATTTCAGCGTGGGTGACGGTCGTCAGGTCCCGGTGTTTCGGGAAGTACTGACGGATGAGGCCATTGGTATGTTCGTTCAATCCGCGCTCCCAGGAGGCATAAGGATGCGCGAAGTAGATCTGTGTTTCAAGGTTACGGGCCATGCCTTCATGGTCTGTGAATTCACGGCCATGGTCATAGGGGATGGTATGAATCCGATCCTGGTACGGGGAGAGGCCGTGCGCAACGGCGTTGCGGACCGCCTGAGCTGTCTTACGGCGGACTGCCCGGATAACAGTATCCCGGGACGTGCGTTCGACCAGGGGTACCAGGGCGCCACGATGGGCGTTTGCCGATCACGGTGTCGCCTTCCCAGTCACCGACACGCCGCCTGGCAGCGACAATGGCCGGACGTGCATCGATCGAGACCCGGTGAGGAATGACCCTGCGCCGGTCATAGGCGCCATAGCGTTTGCGCCGGGGCTTCTGGCAACGCAGCCAGCGGTATAGATCCCCGCCGGAGCGCTTGTCGGCGTAGAGATATTGGTACATCCACTCATGGCTGATGCACGCCCCTTGCTCGCTTTCCAGCCGGGCCACGATCTGTTCCGGACTCCAGGCCTCGCGGATCAGCCGTTCGACATGCTGCCAGACGCCCCGGACAAGACGGGGCTGAGCCTTTTCATCGCGCCGGGCCAGGGCAGACCGTGGGCCTGCTTGGGACGGTAGCCCTTCAGGCCCTGAGTGCGCTTGCGCTCACGGCTGACCGTGGACGTGTGTCTTTCCAGCATCGCGGCAATCTCAGCCTGGTGATATCCGGCTTTTTTCGGAATATAAATCTGGTATCGTTCCTCTTGGGTAAGCTGCGTGTAGCCGCTCATCTGTGCTCCTCTTACCTTGGTCGGTCGGAGAAAGTCACGCTGCTATCGCAGCGTGCCCTCTAACCAACACTGTAAGTTGCACTTACAAGTTGAACTCATGTAGCCATTCACTGGTGTCCGGTTAAAGGTTGAACAAGATCAATTGGTTGGCGTCTGCTGGCGGTTCGGTTTGAGGGTCATCGAGCTGCAGGGCGCATGAAAGCTGGGTTTTCTCGAAGACCGAGACCGACAATATCTGTAGACATGTGTAGAGTGAGGCATTGAGTTGAAGCTCCTTCTTAACGATGGCGATGAGCACATAGGTGGCGATGGCGGACCACACCTGCGTCTTCACCGCGTTCTCGCTGGTGCCCAGAAACTTCTTGATGCGCAGGTGCTGCTTGATCCACTTGAAGAACAGTTCGACCTGCCAGCGCTGCTTGTACAGCGCGCAGATCGTCAGTGCGGAAAGCGCAGTGTTGTTGGTCAGAAAAACCAGCATTTTGTCCGAGTCCGGATCCTTGAAGCGAATGCGCCGCAGATGCTCCGGATAATCTCGCGCGGCATAGAAGCCATTGAGCGCAACGCGCTGATCGCAGATCACGCCACTGTCGCGCTCGCAGGGCGCGGAGTACACCCGCCGCGCGTTGAAGTTCGACTTCGCACGTGTGACGAAGAACGCGCCGGCCTGATGCCGCACGTACAGCCGCGCGAAGTCCACATACCCGCGATCCATCACGTAGAAGGCACCCGCCTCGAACGCGAGCATGTCCAGCACATTCACGTCGTGCAGCTTGCCATCGCTGATATAGAT
>JACQHN010000276.1 GCA_016199015.1 Nitrospira defluvii | reverse complement strand
GAGTATTATCACGATCTCGGCGTGAAGGTGCGTTATCTGCACGCGGACATTAAGACCCTGGAGCGGGCGGAGATTATTCGCGACCTCCGGCGCGGCGTCTTTGATGTGCTGGTTGGGATCAATCTGTTGCGGGAGGGCCTCGATTTACCCGAGGTCAGTTTGGTGGCGATTCTAGACGCGGATAAGGAAGGTTATCTCCGGTCGCATCGGTCCCTGATTCAAACCGCGGGACGCGCAGCACGAAACCTGGATGGACGCGTGATTTTTTACGGTGATACGGTGACGCGGTCGATGCGGCTGGCCATGGAGGAGACCGCGCGCCGGCGTCATATTCAGGAAGCCTATAATACAGCCAACGGGATTACACCTGAGGGCATCAAGAAACAGATCCCGGTGCTCGATTATGCGACGGCATCGAATGATGCTCAGCTCGAATTGGCGGCGGAGGCGTCAGGAGAATACAAAGCGCCTGAAAACACCGAGCTGTTGGTGCAGCGGCTGGAGGTGGAGATGAAGGCGGCGGCGAAGAAGTTGGAGTTCGAGCGGGCGGCCGAGCTGCGGAATCGGATCAGATCGCTGAAGCTGAAGGCGCTTGAGCTCGCCCCGTAGGGGCTGGTCACCATGGCGGAGCGAAAGTCAGCCTTCCCTTACATCTGCTTGTAGAGATAGGCTCCGAGAAACATTCCCAGCACGCTGAGCAGACTGACCTTAATGCTGAAGCCGAACGTCAGTTTGAGAAGAACCAGGTCAATGGTGAGCGGAGGGTTAATTCCAGGCGAGAAGTTGCTGGCAAAGATGTTTTGAATGGTACCGTTCGGGGCCATCACTCGAAGAATTTCTCCAAAAATCCCGCCCAGCATGCCGCCGATCAGGATAAAGATCAGCAGAACGCCGATCGATTTTCTCATCCGATGTCTCTCCTCGTTTGTGCAGGCCGGCGCATATGCCGACGGTGGGCACCATATCGGAAGCGTAAAATGATGTCAACAAAATGCATGCCAGCCGCTATCGTTGTGGTCTATTGCGGATAGCGATGGCCTTGTGGCATCTGTATTCTGGCGAGGGGGGATTGGCGCGTGTGCGGGAAGAGGCTCCATGATTGTCTCGATTGGGGTGAGTCGGTCGGCTGCTTGAGGAGAAGACTGCATAGGTACGGCCCGGCCTCATCGTTCGGTTTTGGCCCCCGAATATCTTGACTTCACTCCCCCCCGTTCTATACACTGCCCGATGCTATTTTTTTTAGACTTTTCGAGGCGATCGGAGATCTGGCTCGAACCCGACTTCGATGGCCTTTTTCTTTGGTGACTGGTGCTTGACGCGCTGAGCGAAAAATTCGAACGGATTCTCAAGAAGCTTCGCGGGCAAGGTGTGCTCACGGAGGAGAATATCGCCGAGGCCTTGAAGGAAGTGCGTCTCGCGCTGCTTGAGGCCGACGTCAATTTCAAAGTCGTCAAAGAGTTCCTGGATCGCGTTCGTGAGAAGGCGGTCGGTCAGGAAGTGTTGAAAAGTCTCACCCCTGGCCACCAGGTCGTCAAAGTCGTCTGGGACGAGCTTCGCGGCATGATGGGCGGTGAACGATCGGGAATCAGCCTCGCCTCCAGGCCGCCGACCATCGTCATGATGGTGGGTTTGCAGGGCGCCGGAAAAACGACGACTTCGGGCAAGTTGGCCCGGTTATTCAAAAGCCAAGGGAAACGCGTGCTGCTCGTGGCGGCCGATCCACGTCGGCCTGCAGCCGGTGATCAGCTTGCCAGTTTGGGGCAAGATCTAGGCATCGAGGTTCATCGGTTTGACCAAGTGGATGCTTCCCGCGCCGATGTGGTGCGTATTTGCGAGCGAGGAGTGCAGCGCGGCCAAGAACAGGGCTATGACATCATCCTGCTGGACACCGGCGGCCGCCTGCATGTCGACGAAGAATTGATGGCTGAACTCGTGGCGGTCAAGCAGGCGGTAAACCCCCACGAGGTGCTGCTGGTTGCCGATGCCATGACCGGACAGGATGCCGTCAATATGGCCGGCCAGTTTGACCGGCAAGTGGGGCTCACCGGTGTCATCTTGACGAAAGTCGAGGGGGATGCACGCGGCGGGGCTGTGCTCTCGATCCGCGCTGTCACCGGGAAGCCGATCAAGTTTCTCGGTATGGGGGAAAAGCTCGATGCTCTGGAACCGTTCCATCCGGATCGGATGGCATCGCGGATTCTCGGGATGGGCGATGTTCTCTCCTTGATCGAAAAGGCACAGGAAACATTTTCACGGGAAGAGGCCGAAGCCGCTCAAAAGAAATTGACCAGCAACACGTTTACGCTGGAAGATTTTCGGTCTCAACTCGGGCAGATGAATCGGTTGGGTTCGTTCGAGCAAATTCTGGGTATGCTGCCCGGCGGGCAAAAGTTAAAAGATCTGGCGAACAATGGGTTGCCGGAAAAAGAAATGAAGCGGGTTGCAGCCATGATCGATTCCATGACCCTGCGTGAGCGGCGTGACCATACGGTGATCAACGGTAGCAGGAAGAAGCGGATTGCCCGCGGCAGTGGGACGAGCGTGCAAGAGGTCAACCGCTTGATCAAGCAGTTTTTGCAGGCCAGAAAAATTGCCAAGGTCATGTCGGGATCCGGTGGCCGCCGGCAGTTAGCGCAAATGTTTCGCGGGATGTGACGATGTACTGGGCGTGCAGCATGATGCAGCGTTGAATGGTGGATGAGCGAGCAATAACCGAGCGCACGCAGCCGATGGCTGAACAGCGCATTGATTGAAGGAGGTTCTGATGGCGGTTCATTTGCGGTTAGCACGAACGGGGCGACACAAGCGGCCGATGTATCGGGTCATCGCGGCGGATTCACGGAAACCGCGTGACGGACGGTTTCTGGAGATTCTCGGGATTTTCGATCCGCTGAAGAACCCCGCGGTGCCGGTGTTGAAGTCGGAACGTGTGCTAAGTTGGTTGCGGCATGGGGCTCAGCCCACCGTGACCGTGCGGACGCTGCTCAAGCGACACGGTGTGTGGAAGCAATTCGAGACTGAGAAGGCTGAGAAGCCCGAGAAGAGCAAGAAGTAGCAAGACTCACATGGCGACGCTCGATCAAGCAGAACTCGTCACCATCGGAAGGATCGAGCGATCCTTCGGGGTGCGAGGCGAGGCACGCGTGCGTTCACTCAGTGATGTGCCTGGACGGTTCGAGGCACTTCGGCAGGTGACGATTGCGGGGCCGGGAGGGAAGACCATCGATACTGTCGTAACCCACGTGCGGCCCGGTGGCCCGACGTGGATTATGGGGTTTGAAGCCTTCACGACCCCGGAGCAGGTCGCCGAGTTTCGCGGAGGATTCCTCCAAGCTCCTCGCGGAGACTCGCCGGCGTTGCCGCCTGATCAATACTATCAATGTGATTTGATCGGCATGCTCGTGCAGGATGAGTCCGGTACGGTGCTGGGACGCCTGGAAGGTGTGTGGAACATGTCTGACAATCAGGCGTTCGTGGTTCGGCAGGACGGAAAGGAAGTCTTGATTCCGGCGGCGAAACAGGTCGTGGTGGCGGTGGACGTGGCAGGGCGAGTGATGACGGTTCGATTGCCGGAAGGGTTCGGAGACCTGTAAGATGCGCTGCGCCGTTCTGACGTTGTTCCCGGACATGGTGGCCCCGGTTCTTGGCCAGAGTATCCTCAAGCGCGCCCAAGAGAAGGGGTTGCTGGAGGTGTCTGTTCAGAACTTGCGCGACCATACCTCTGATCGGCATAAAACGGCAGATGATGTGCCCTATGGCGGTGGGGCCGGGATGGTTATGAAGGCCGAGCCCATTTTGCAGGCGATCGATGCGCTACGTGCCGCTTATCAGGGCTCGGAGCCTGGCGCGAATTTGCGAGTGATTGTGCCATCTCCCCAGGGGCGGCCGTTTACACAGGATCTGGCGCAGTCCTTGGCGCAGGATCAACGCGTGGTGGTATTTCTGTGTGGGCATTATGAAGGCATCGATGAGCGTGTCCAATTGGCGTTGCATCCCGAGGAAATCTCGGTCGGCGATTATGTGCTGACCGGGGGAGAATTGGCGGCCTTGGTGATGATCGATGCCGCGGTCCGCTTAATTCCAGGCGTGTTGGGCGATGCCGCCTCGGCGGTGGAGGAATCCTTTACCGAAGGATTGTTGGAATATCCGCACTACACCAGGCCGGCGGACGTGCGTGGGATGGCGGTTCCGGAGGTCTTGGTGTCGGGCCACCATGAGGCCATTCGGGTGTGGCGCCGCAAGGAAGCGTTGCGGAACACCTATCTGAAGCGTCCGGATTTGCTGCGGGATCGCGAGCTCGGATCAGAAGATCAGCAATTGTTGAATGAAGTGATGCAAGAGAGTCTTGTACAAGTACCTGTTCGTTGAGAGGAGGAGGAAAGACTATGAATCGGCTAGAACGGATCCAGCGATCCTTAACCAAGAAGACGGTGCCCAAGTTCGAGATCGGGGATACCGTTCGCGTCCATGTGAAGGTGGTCGAGGGTGAAAAAGAGCGCATCCAGGTGTATGAAGGGACGGTGATCGCCCGAAAAGGGACGCTCAATAGCGAAACCTTCACGGTACGGAAGTTGTCCTATAACGTCGGCGTCGAGCGGACGT
>JACQHN010000285.1 GCA_016199015.1 Nitrospira defluvii | reverse complement strand
TTGCGGAAGCCATCCAGCTCGAGGTGAAGTATGAGGGGTACATTAAGCGACAGCTTCAGCAAATTCAGCGATCAGAAAAATTAGAGCATCGGGCCATTCCAGATGTATTCGATTATGACGGCATCCCTGGTTTTTCGAGTGAGGTACGGGAGAAGCTCAAGCGAGTCAAACCGGCTTCTGTCGGCCAGGCATCACGTATTTCAGGTGTGACACCAGCCGCCATCTCTCTGCTGCTTGTGGCAATTGAGAGGTATCGACGGCAACCCTCGCATCATTAGTGGAACCGATCAGGCTGATTTCCGCATCAGAATTTTCCTTCTGCCTTATTCGCAAGAACCAACTTGACCATTGAATCCGTTTCGCGTAATTGTTCCACGTGGAACAGGATCCCATTCCGATAGCCGAACTTCTCCAAAAATCAGCAGCAGAGCTTTCTCTCTCTCTTCCTGATTTTGCCATCCCTCATTTTTCAAATTATCTGAGCGAGCTGAAAAAGTGGAATAGGGCGATCAATCTCACGGCTATTCATGATGATCGAGAGATTGTGGTGAAACACTTTATTGACTCGTTGGCTGGCATGAAAGTCATTGAAATAAATGAAGAAGTAGACTTGTTGGATGTTGGCGCCGGCGCTGGCTTTCCAGGCATTCCTATGAAATTTGTGCAGCCAAATCTGTCTATTGAGCTACTTGAGCCAAGCGAAAAGAAGAGCTCGTTCTTACGATATGTGATTGGCTCACTCGGTCTTCAGCGGGCGACGGTCGCGACGGTCAAACTAGAGGACTACGTCAATCGAAGAAGCAATCGAAGGCTTTTTGATTACATCGTGGTCAGAGCATTCAAGGTGGACAACCTCGGACTTGCGCTTGGAAGTCTGCTCAGGGATGGGGGGAAGGTTGTTCTGTACCGAGCGTCGAAGGTTGATCGCGATTTCAAGCTCGATAGCCTTGCTTTGATCCGAGAAGTCGAGTATGAGCTTCCATCTGGTTGTGGCCACCGAACGCTGTCTGTCTTTTCCAAGCGAATAGCATGAGGAATTGTTCCACGTGGAACAGTCACAGCGCTACACATACCTAGTCATAGGGGATTGGGGAACTGAATGGCTCGAATCATTGCTGTCGCAAATCAAAAGGGTGGAGTGGGAAAAACCACCACCTCGGTGAACCTTGCCGCAGCGTTGGCTATAGAAGGGGGATCGGTTCTCTTGGTGGATATCGATCCGCAGGGCAACGCAACAAGTGGCCTTGGGGTAGATCCCATGTCCCTGGGGAGAACGATCTATAATGCCTTGATTGGTCGGGATAGTATTGAATCTATTACGATGCAGACGGCGGTCAATGGCCTTTCATTAGTACCTTCCAATTCGCATCTTGCCGGGGCTGAGGTCGATTTAGTGAATATGGAATCCAGAGAGCAGCGTCTCAAGCAGGCCTTGGCTGACGTCGTCGACCGATATGACACCATTTTGTTGGATTGCCCCCCAGCCCTCGGACTCCTGACCATCAATGCGATGGTCGCCGCGCACTCGGTCCTCATCCCCGTGCAATGTGAATATTATGCGATGGAGGGGCTCGGTCGACTCATGGAGAGCATTCAACGGCTCAGGCAATCTCTCAATCCAGGCTTAGAAATCGAGGGGATTGTGCTGACGATGTACGATGCCCGTAACTCGCTGGCTCGCCAGGTCGTGGATCAAATTCGACGGCATTTCAAGGAAAACGTCTATCAAACGATGATTCCGCGCAACGTGACGCTGGCCGAGGCGCCGAGTTATGGCCGTCCGGCGTTGCTCTACAACGTTGCGTCAGTCGGAGCCCAAGCCTATCTTTCACTAGCCAAGGAGTTTGTGGTCCATGGAGAAAAAAGCCCTCGGTAGAGGCCTCGACGCATTGTTGCCGACCGGCAGAACCACGGCGGAGCCAGAGCGCGGCGATGTGCAGGAATTGCGGCTGGAGTCGATTGTCCCGAACCGGTTTCAGCCACGGCAGCAATTCTCTGAGGTTGAACTGGCGGAATTAACTGCTTCGCTGAAGCAGAATGGTCTGCTTCAGCCAATCTTAGTGCGGCGCAAAGGTGACGGTATCTTTGAACTGATCGCCGGAGAGAGGCGCTTGAGAGCTGCTAAGTTGGCAGGAATGCAGAATATTTCTGCACTTGTCCGAAATGTGTCCGATCAGGAATCGATGGTGCTGGCGTTGGTGGAGAACCTTCAGCGCGATGACCTCAATCCCATGGAGACCGCGCGGGCGTACCAGCGCATGTTGAACGAATTTGGGCTCACGCAGGACGCGATTGCTCAGAAAGTGGCCCGCGATCGATCATCTGTCGCGAACCTGTTGCGGCTGATGTCGCTTCCCCATGAAGTGCAACAGATGGTTGAGTCGGATCAACTTTCCACGGGGCATGCCAAGGTCATTCTTGGGCTTATGGCACCGGCGGCCCAGTTGAATTTGGCTCAGCAGATTGTGAAAGACCAGCTGTCTGTTCGTGAGGCTGAGCGGCTCGTGCAGGCACATGCCGAGGCACGGAAGCCCGTGAAGCGTCCCGTCCGGGTTCCCTTACGCTCGGACCTTGAGGAGCGACTGCAGAAGCGCCTGGGAACCAGGGTGGATGTCCAGAAGCGGCTGCGTGGCGGAAAAATCGTCATTCACTATTTTTCGCCGGAAGAATTGGACGGTGTAGTCGAGCGATTACTCAATTGATTGCGGATGTGTTTTGGGAGAGATTTTCTGCTCCCTGCGGGAGTAAAATGTCGGCGATTTTCATTGGACACTATTGTTGATGACCGTCCGGTAGGTAATTGAAAGCCTCCCGGTCCGATCATGGGCGAGGTTGTAACATGTGGGAGGTGTAAGAAATGGCGTGGATTAGTAAGGACAAGCAAGAAGGAAAGCGTCAGGCAGGACAAAGCGAGGGAACTGAAATGGAAAATCTGGAATCCACGGCACCGCGTGAAGGGAACGAAGAGATCAATGCGTTTGTCGGAAAGGGCGTCAGTTTTAAGGGCGTCATTTCCTACAACGGCACCGTGCGAATCGATGGCAATCTGGATGGAGAAATTCATACGGAAGGTGTGTTGTTGGTTGGTGAGGATGCGGTCTTGAACGCGAAGATCACAGCCGGCACCGTCGTGTGCAAAGGAAAAATCACCGGCGACATCAGTGCCCGCGAGAAAGTAAAACTGCGCGCGCCCGCTGTGGTGAATGCCGGCGTGAAGGCCCCGTTAATCTCCATGGAGGAAGGCGTCGTGTTTAACGGAACGCTGGAAATGAGTCAATCGGCGACACGCGAGCCGCAGGGGCAGGGGGCCACAAGAGGGCAGAGCGTTAAGTTAGTGGGTGGATAGACGACCTGAAGGGCGAATTCGGTGGACAGAGTCGCGCCTGCCTTGTATGCAGGAGTCAGGCACGGTGAGGTTTCACGCAGGCCGTGCCCCGGCCGGTTACAGTCGTTGGGTGTGCGAAGGAGGACGCCGATGTGGGGTGAGACAAAAAAACAGCCCGTCGCGGAAGATGACAAGTTTACCTTTCTTGGAAAGGGCACGAGCTTTAAAGGGATCGTCACGTTTGATGGCACCGTCCGTATCGATGGTCGCGTCGAGGGGGAAGTGCATACGGGTGGAGCGGTCATCGTCGGAGAAAGTGCCATCATCAAGGGAGTGATCGCCGCCGGTTCCGTCGCCATCAGCGGGCGGGTGAAGGGGTCGGTGACCGCGCTCCAGAAAGTGGAGCTCCAAAAGCCCGGCATTCTCATCGGGGACATACAAAGCCCGGTGATTATGATTGAGGCAGGCGCTCATTTTCACGGTATGAGTAACATGGGAGCGGAGAAATGGGTGGAGGATGAGGCGTCGGAATTCGCCCCACCGCAGGATCCTGGCGTGCATGACCTTGTGGCCCATCGCGGCAAAACCAAGACTCACGAACCATAACCGCTCGGTCCGTTCTTTCCTCCGGTATCACCTATGACACGTCAAACAGTGCTGCTTGGCATGAGCGGCGGAGTGGACAGCTCCGTCGCGGCTTCTCTCCTGGTGCGGCAGGGATACGATGTCCATGGCGTCACTCTCCAGGTGTGGGAGCATGAGGACGAGGAGGTAGCCGCCTCCAAGCGCTGGGAAGAGCGTGGTTGTTGCAAGATTGGCATCGCCAAGTTCGTCGCCCAGCGCCTGAATATTCCCTACGAAGTCGTTGACCGCCGCGAGACGTTTCAGCAAGGTGTGATCGATGATTTCGTGGCCGGGTATACATCCGGCACTACCCCGAATCCCTGCGTGCGGTGCAATGAGCGCGTGAAGTTGCGATCCCTCTATGCCTTGGCGCAAGAGCGCGGGATGGACTATGTGGCCACCGGGCACTATGCTCGCGTTCAGCAGGCGGAGGGGCGGTGGGCACTGCACCGGGCGTTGGACCAGCGCAAGGATCAAAGTTATTTCCTGTACCGACTCAACGCCGATTGGTTGCCGCGACTGGTGTTTCCGGTCGGACACATGCAGAAGCGTGACGTATGGCAGGAGGCCGAATCGCTTGGGTTGCCGGTGGAGGAACTCAAGGAAAGCCAGGAGATTTGTTTTGTGAGTCACGGCGACTATCGCACCTTCATTGAGCAGGAGCGGCCGGAGCTCAAGCAGCCAGGCTCATTCGTGGGCGTGGGTGGCGAGGTCCTCGGCCAGCATGAAGGGATTGCCTTTTACACGCCGGGCCAGCGCCGTGGCCTGGGTGTTGCCGTAGGGCAGAGGCTCTATGTCCAGAAAGTCGTGCCGGAGTCGAGCCAGGTTGTGTTATGTACGGAAGATCAGCTGGTGCAGACAGACTGCTACGTAGCCGATCTCAGTCTCCTTGACCACGTGATCAGTCAGCAAGCGATCGAGGTTGAGGTGAAGGTTCGGTATGCCACGCCTCCTTCGACCGCCACCCTCGTGCCCTCGGACAACGGAACGCTCCACGTCCGATTTCACCAGCCGCAACGGGCGCTCAGCCCTGGCCAGTCCGCCGTGTTTTATGACGGCGACCGAGTGCTCGGCGGCGGCATCATCCAGCGTTTCTAGGTATCGATAGTTGTCCTCCGTTCACTTTCTCACATGGATCGAGCTGGGGGAGGTTCAACTGCGCGCGTCCAACGAGGCCGTCTGAGGCGCGCGTTGCGCGAGCAATGAACCCTCCCCCAGCTCGATTCTCTCTCCCCTCCTTGACAGTACCCACATCTGGATGCTAACTTGGCGCGCTTTTTGTCGTGCCCACCGCACGCAAGCTT
>JACQHN010000284.1 GCA_016199015.1 Nitrospira defluvii | reverse complement strand
TACGAGCAATGGCATCCGCTGGGCGTCGTAGGGGTCATCACGGCGTTTAACTTTCCCGTGGCGGTCTGGGCTTGGAATGCCTTCATTGCAGCCGTGGCGGGGAATACCGTGCTGTGGAAACCTTCTCCGAAGGCTCTGCTCTGTGCGCTGGCGGTCCAACATCTCTGCAATCGCGTGCTAGAAGATGCCGGGTATCCGGGGGTGTTCGCACTATTGACGACCGACCGCGTTGAGCTGGCCGACCGCATGGTTCGAGACGAACGGCTCCCGCTGATCTCGTTCACGGGGTCGGTGCCGGTCGGGAGACATGTGGCTGAGGTGGTCGGGCATCGTCTGGGGCGAACCCTCTTGGAGTTGAGCGGGAATAATGCGGTCATTGTGGACGAGACTGCCGACCTCGAGTTGGCGACCAGGGCGATTGTGTTCGGTGCGGTTGGGACGGCGGGACAGCGCTGCACCAGCACCAGACGTCTCATTGTGCATGAGTCGCAGTATGCGAAGTTGATGCCCCAACTCCTGGCTGCCTATGCGCAGGTGACGATCGGCGATCCGCTCCAGCCCGGTGTGTTAATGGGGCCGCTTATCGACGCGAATGCGGTGGTGCACTATCGGGCGGCTCTCGAAGAGATCAAGCGCGAAGGCGGCGAAGTTCTGTGCGGCGGGCGCGTGCTTCCTCGCCCAGGGCACTTTGTGGAACCGACGATGGTGCGGGCGCAGAATCACTGGAATGTCGTCCAACGGGAGACGTTTGCACCGATCCTCTATGTGATGACCTATCGGACACTGGACGAAGCGATCCGGATGCAAAACGCCGTGCCGCAGGGCCTGTCGTCTTCGCTGTTCACCATGCACCTTCGGCACGGTGAGCAGTTCCTGTCGGCGGTAGGGAGCGACTGCGGCATTGCCAATATCAACATCGGCACATCCGGCGCGGAAATCGGCGGAGCGTTCGGTGGAGAGAAGACCACCGGTGGTGGGCGAGAGGCGGGGTCGGATGCCTGGAAGGTGTACATGCGTCGTCAGACCACAACGATCAATTGGGGGACCGAGTTGCCGCTGGCGCAAGGGGTGACATTTGGGCGGGCGGAAGGAGGACACGATGGGGCAAGAAGCTGACCTCGATGCCGTGATTACTCGAATGACCGCCGACTTTTTGGCGCACAACAGTGCGGCGCGGGTGCTTCGTCGCGCGCTGGATGAGGCCGGGATTGGGTTTGTGCCGGTGATGGATCACCTTACCATCAGGACGATGGATATTGATCAGCGGGCGGAAGAATTTATCGCCCTGGGTTATGGATACGACGAAACCCTTCAATACGAAGATTGGTTTGCCAAGGTCTATCGCCGGGCCGGGTATCCGGCGCTGTTTGTCGACCAGGCCTATCCGGACGACCGCGGAAAGACCAGCATTATTCCTCGCTGGGTGCAGAAGTTCGGCGACCAGGTGTTTCACCATGTGGCGGTGCGGGTGGAAGACATTGAAACGGCCATCCTCAAGCTGAAGGCGAAAGGGGTGGTCTTCGCCGGTGAAATCGTCGGTGCTCGTGGGGGAATGTTGCGACAGATTTTTACAGCCCCTGAGATGATCGACGGTCAGCCCTTTTCGGTGCTTGAATTGGCTGAACGGCATCAGGGGTATCAAGGATTTCTTCCGCCGCAAGCCGATAGTCTTATGCGCTCGACGGTGCGTGGTTCATAAGGTATCGCTCCGCATGTGCGACCGTTCTCCTATATCCCTCCTGCAGCGTTGTCTCTTGTGAGTCTCCTCGCCTGAAAACGGAGTCTCGACCAAGGGCGCTATCCTGCGTACAATACCCGGCATCATCCGACTCGACTCGACTGGTTCGATCTGACGCTGTTCAAATAGGAGGTTATATTTATGGTGCGATCTGTCTTGCCGTTCCGCTCGATCATGACCCTGTTGCTGGTCTGTGCAGTCGGGACAGGAGGCGCTTCCGTTCAGGCATCACCGTCCGGCCATGCGCCTCACGGGACCGTGACGATTGAGGACGTGACGGTGCCGGATGTCGGTCCGTTGCCGACCGCGGTTCCGATGCCAGCGACGAATCTCAATTACGCCGCGAAAATCGAGCTCGGGAAGCAACTCTATTTTGATGGGCGTCTGTCTAAAAATAATGCGATTTCTTGTGCCTTTTGTCACAACCCTGGGACCGGGTTTGCGGATGCTCGACAGACGTCCATCGGAGTGGGTGGCGGCGTCGGTGGCCGCCAGTCGCCCACGGTCTACAATACGGCCTTCAATCACTTCCAGTTTTGGGATGGCCGGGCGCGCTCGCTCGAAGAGCAGGCTATCGGGCCTATTCACAATCCCGTTGAGATGGCCGAGACACATGAACATGTCGTGGCCAAGCTGGGAAAGATCAAGGGCTATCAGCAACAATTCCGAACCGTCTTCGGGACAGACGTCAATCTGCAGGGTATTGCCGAGGCGATCGCCGCCTATGAGCGCACGGTGCTCTCCACGAATTCCGCCTTCGATAAGTATGTGTCGGGCGATCACAAGGCCATGGATGAAGCAGCCGTTCGAGGTTTGGCACTTTTCAGAGGAAAAGCCCGCTGCATCCTGTGCCATAACGGGGCGAACTTCACGGATAACCAGTTTCACAATCTGGGCGTGCCCCAGGTGGGTCCGATGAAGGAGGATCTTGGTCGCTTCGCTGTGACAAAAGCAGAGAAGGACAAGGGTGCTTTCAAAACGCCGACCCTTCGCAGCATCACGGAAACCTCTCCATACATGCACGATGGCGCCTTCAAAACCTTGGAAGAAGTCGTCGAGTTCATGGACCAAGGGGGCGGGAGCAATTCCAACCTGAGTCCGCTGGTCAAGCCGCTGGGCCTGACGGCGGAAGAGAAGGCCGATCTCGTCGCATTTCTGAAGGCGTTGACCGGGGAGCCCATCAAGTTCGCCATGCCGCAGTTGCCGAAATAAATCGCGAATCCTTTTCGGTAGGCCGAGACTCTCACGGGCTGATGGGTCGATCTGTCCCAGTGAGCGTCGATGCGTTTCAACCCCAACCACAGGAGGCCTCAATGATTAGAAACCTTTGTGTGCTCGGTGCAAGCGCGCTTGCACTCGCCATCAGCGGGCCCGCGTTTGCAGCGGATATGAAACCGGGTCCGGCCGACGGATTCGATATTCACGTCATGGCGCCCCATAAAATGGAAGACGGATCGGTGGCAGGTCCCTTTCATCACTACTGCAAGGGCATCAAACCGGAAGTCCTTCAGTGCCTGTTGTTTGAATCGACCGATCCCAATGCCTTATTGACAGACATCGAGTATTTCGTGGCCAAGCCCTTGTCTCGATCGGCGGTGCCCCTCGATGTGTGGAACAAGTTCTACCATGATCACGATGTGGAAATTGCGACCGGACGGGTGCAGGTGCTCGATATGCCTGACGCGCAAGCCAAAGAGGTGGCCGCCGCAGCTGCCAAGACTGATGGCATCATTTTCCATTTGTGGCCGAAAGGCGCCAAAGCCCCGGATGGGTCGGTGGGACATCCGACGTCCGTGGGGCATAAGCTGCGCACGGAGTAACGTTGTCGCTCAGGAATTGTGAATGCTGGATCTCAATTTTAAGGAGGCGCCATTATGCAAAGTGCGATTGCGGTCATCGGATTCTGTGCGGCTGCATTGACGGCAGCAGGCTGTGCTGAAACCGTTCACGAGATGAAATCCTCCTCGGCTGCGGCCCCGGCCGCGAAGGCCATGCCGACACCGGCGCAGGGATATACTATTCACGTCATGGCCCCGCATAAATTCGAGGACGGATCGGTGCATGGTCCGTACCATCACTACTGCAAACCGATCTCGCCCGAAGTGCTGCAGTGTTTATTGTTCGAATCGATGGATGCCAACGCGTTACTGACGGACATCGAGTATTTTGTGGCGAAGTCCGTCTCGCGCGCGCATGTTCCGTTGGAGACCTGGAACAAGTACTACCATGACCACGAGGTCGAGATAGCGACAGGCCGCGTTCAGGTCTTGGATATGCCGGATGCGCAGGCTAAGGAAGTTGCTGCCATTGCGGCTAAGACTGACGGCATTATCTTCCATCTCTGGCCGGATGGAGCCAAAGCGCCGAACGGCGAGGTGGGGCATCCGCAGTCGGTCGGCCACAAGCATCGGACTGAGTAGGGCGGTTGTCGTAGCTTGATCCGGTGGAGGGGGGCGCATTGCGCGCCTCTCCGCCGCGACGGTTGTGGAGAGGGAGGAGGTTCGATGGGAGGTGGGCGCCTGGGTCTTATCGTGGGTGCGTTGATTGGGGTGGTGACCGTGGCCTGGTCGGCGGATTCAGAAGTCTTGCGTCCGCGTGTTCCGAGTGATCAGATTGAGTCGGCCCGCGCGGTGACCAATCCATTGCCCGCCACTCCAGCGGTCCTTCAGAATGGAAAGTCGCTCTTCGAAGGAAAGGCGTTCTGTCGTGCCTGTCACGGATTGGAGGGGAAGGGATTAGGGATGGATCTAGACTATTCCACCTTCAAGGGGCCATTGCCACGGAATTTTACCGACAAGATGTGGCAACAGGCGCGGACGGATGGAGAGTTGTTCTGGATTCTGAAAAATGGGAGTCCGGGGACGGATATGGCTCCCTTTATTCCTCTGGTCTTGACCGAAGAAGAGGCGTGGCAGGTGCTCATGTATGTGCGGTCGTTCGGCGGGCGATGACGCGTGACGCGGGAGCCCCAGCGACGATCCGAGCTTCGAAAGAAATGGCACTCTGTGCTGGGTCTGGTCGGCGCTGACTGAGGCCAAGTTTCTTTACACCGACAATGTGTCTGAGCTCTCAGCAACCAGATGGCTCGCGTTGGCAGAAGATCCGAGTCAGCCGACGATCGCTCCCCTGAAAAATCCGCAGGACGTCGTCTGGGAGCCGTCGCTTGATGTGCGGCGTGTCTCAGAGACGGCCTTCGGTCCGACCGAATTCTCGATGAAGGCGACCGGCTTCATCTATACAGATATACAGATCACAGTATCTTTAATCACGGGAACTATCGGCTGCAGGTGAAGCAGGCGTTGACTCCGGATACATCGCTGCTCCTACGTTACCGGTACGTCCCTAATCTCTTTCTCGGGCCGAATACTGAGCGACGAACCGGTATGCGACTGTTGGAGGAGGAACGAGTCACGTCCCATGTGTGGCGGACTCAACTTGAACACACGTTCAATCAACAATGGACTGCGACATGGTCGGGCGTTACGGGCTCCGGTTGTTTAACGAGGCGTTCGCCGAACGGGACACGAAATTTGGGACGCTTGGCCCACAAGTGACATTTAGTGCGACATCCTGGCTGACGTTGACGTTGGCCTATCTCTATGAACGAGGGCTAGCGGATGGTCGCGGGGATGTGCAGGTGAGGGATGATGTGTCCTATCGCCAGCATTTCCTCTCGGTTGGCTCGACCTTTGTATTGGGCGAAGGTTTCTCCTTAGACCTTGGGTACGCCTATCGACGAAAGGACTTTACGAGTGATCTGGCAGGAGGCAGCAATCGGGGTGTGGTTGATACGACGCATGTCGGGTCTGCGGAGTTGCGCTACCGGATTAGTTCGGCCGCGTCGGTCACCGTAGGATTGCAGCGGGCACAGCGGGGCTCTAATGCCGCGAGTCGAGATTTTTTTAATACCAATACGTCCGTCAGCCTGCAGTATCGGTTTTAGGCTGGTCCGTGAGGATAGGCATTCGCCACGGTTCTTTGCTGCTTGAGCGCGGGGGATGTATCAGCGATGGTGGCCTAATAAAAATTGTTCTAGGCGGGCTCGATCAGAAGTAGGGAGCCTGAGGAACTCGATGCCGAAGTACTGCTTGCGAACCCAGCGGACGGCGGCGAGTTCAACGGTCAGTGCGCGGGCTGCGTCAGGCAACAG
The DNA here is from genome assembly GCA_016199015.1 of Nitrospira defluvii. Lineage (GTDB taxonomy): Bacteria > Nitrospirota > Nitrospiria > Nitrospirales > Nitrospiraceae > Nitrospira_A > Nitrospira_A defluvii_B. Next base: position 2,752 of record JACQHN010000284.1, on the reverse strand, counting down.
CACGCGCACGGTCATGTAGCTACCTTCCAACACCATCCGGTCGCATTCCACCAAACATCCGGCTTGAGACAAGTTGTGTACGACGCCCTCTCCGATAAATGGAGCGCTGGCGAACATGACGGGACAGACGATTCCGAGGCGGTCTCGTGATCGCTGAAATATGAGGGTTGTTTCCGAAGGAGCTGGGAGGCTCGACGGCTTGGTTGATGATGGGAGGTGCGGGTGCATGGGTGGAAGTGTAGTCCTGAGAAGGGACGCAATAATATTCCGCCTTGGAGGGGCCAGAACCTCGTTCGGTCGAGCCGATAGCGAAAGTCGGAGGCCTCGTGATGGCAGGTGAGGGGCGGACGGCTTATTGCCGGCTGGTGCCGTAGAAGCGGTGGCCGCAGGCCCGGCATCGCCAAGGGTAGCGACCAAGAAGATACCTGACGAAGTCTCGCCATCCACGACGTTCAGAGCGACGTATGGTTCCGGTACAGGCGGGACAGGAAGCAGAGGTTCCGGCGATGACTTCCAGCGAGCGCCGGTCATCTAGCGAAGAAGTCATTAACGAGTCCCTACTTTGGGATTATTCAGCCGACGGCGGGAGTAGTAGTGTGGACGAGCAGGGGCTGCAGGTGTCAGGCACCTCGCGGTGCGCCATGCAATACAATCGCTCCCGATAGGCAATGGTGAGCAAGTCGAACGGGTTGAGCCGCAGGTGAGCCGAAATTCCATGCGGGCAAGTCGATAGCGGTCTCGCTCTGGACATCGCTCAGATTCGACGTGTGAGTAGACATTACTCCTGCCACCATACCAGGCGAATGAGATAAATTCCTGCCACATAAGTTCCCACAATTGCGATGGCCCAGAGCATAATGTGACCCTCCTTATTTCTCTGATCAAACAGTTGCGACGTAGTTCCTAACAGCATGTCCCTAGATAACAGCAACTCGCGTACCAAATGGAGCAGAAGCAGCGGTGAAGATCGAACGTATTGTTTTTCTTGTGAGGAGTGAGCGTATGACTAGTCAGAACTGTGCAGGTACCAGCTCAGGATGCGGGGGCGTTGTATCTGATTCGATAACGAACGCATCTGTTTGGATAAATGTGTGACGACTGAACTTCTGGAATCGCCCAGGCGATCTCAGCGGAGGCACAACAGTGGGATCTGATTCCAGACCAGACCAGACCGACAGAACCTTAAGGTGGGCCCAATTCGGCAAAGGCAAGAGCAGACGATTGATCCGTCTAAATCACCGACACCGCCAAAAGGTAAAGGAAGGCGATAACGTTATTGCCTGAGATGGCACTAAAATGGGTGCTTCCTAGGCGAAATTTGAAGTATATGGCAGATCTTCGGTGTCCCGTCCACCTGTTTGTCGCGTGATTTGGTTCGACTATTCCGAGATTTTCCTCTTCACCCAGCCGATTCGTCCAAACTGACTGTGATCAAATCGTCTTCTTCCACACGATTTTCTTCCTCTTCCATCTCGTCGTGCGGCAGACTGGCTGCTCTGAAGCACACGGGTCTTTGCCTCGCTGGACAGTGATCGATCCATCGTCGGTGTGTCGATCGTCCGTCCTGGCTACAATGAATCGTTCGACCCAGCAATGTTGCTGGGGACAGCCGGGCTGGATGGGTTGCCAGCCGATCACTTCGCGGTCATGACAATCAATGACGGCGGCGAGATGGGCCCAGCCATCCTGGCCACAGGGGATATGCGTCACATCCATCGCCCACCGTTCGTTGCTACCGACTCGCCCGACTCACCCAGCCGCGCACGCGAGGCCGAGGCGTCGCCGATCGTTGATACACGAACCACCGCTGCTGCTTCAGCACCCGATACACCGCCTTGCGATTCACGACCAGCCCTTCGTGGACTCGCAACAGGACCCGGAGCCGCCGATACCCGAACGTCGGATGCTGCTGAATCAATTGGTGCAGGGTCTCCGTCCACGGGGGTCCGCGGCTGCTCGTCGGTGCCCGCTCGCCCCCGATCGATGCAGGCCTGCGCGACCCCCGTCGAGTACTCGACCACTTCGCCGTTCTGAGACATCCGCCCGCGCCCCTCTCACGCGTCGGATGTCTTCCGGTCCAAAGGGTAGGGTTTCAAGGCCTCCCGTAAGATGTCGTGGTTCAGTACGAGATCGCCGATCTTCTGCGTGAGTTTTTTGATCCGCTCATCCTTGAGCGCCTCCTCGTCCCGCGGCCGACTCCGTAGGGCATTCTCGGCCCCCAGAAGCAACTTCTCCCGCCACCGTCAAGCCGTGGGTCCGGGCTGCTTCGGCCACAGACGTGTCGCCCTTGAGGATCCTCACCACCAACGCGACGCGTCGCTTGGCCGTCCACCGTTGAATGGGATCGAATACCTCTTGTGCCATCTCCACCTTCTCGGTCCACTCTTGGACCATGTCGGAGAGGTGGTCTTAATTTCAAGGGGAGCAGAATAACTCGACCTCGCCATGGGGAGCGGCACGGGATGGCGCAACGGCTGTAGCAGCCACGGGAGTCCGTGCAGGCAGCGGTGCAGCATCGGAATCAGCCAGCGTCGCATGTGGTTGTCCCGGCGTTCGTGAGAAATCTTTGGTGCACTATCCAGAGAGTCTGCGAAGTGGAGTGGAGATGTTGGATCGCGTGCGAGGGGTTAGCACAAATTTAGCACAGTCGGTGGGTCAGGAAGAGGAAGCGAAGTACGTAACTGCGTGAAAAAATGGTGGGCCGTGCAGGGGTCGAACCTGCGGCCCGCTGATTAAGAGTCAGCTGCTCTAC
>JACQHN010000283.1 GCA_016199015.1 Nitrospira defluvii | reverse complement strand
GTCACAACGGTCGTCGTCTTCCTGCCGATGTTTTTCATCGTCGGCATCGCGCGCCTGTTGCTCATTCCACTGACCCTCACCATCGCCATCGCCCTGTTCACTTCGTTTTTTGTGTCTCGCACGGTGACGCCGGCGCTCTGTTATCGATTTTTGAAACCGGAACAGGAGGCACATCGCAACCTCCCCCGCTGGTTCGTAAAAATTATGCAGTGGAGCCAGCGACGCTATGAGGCGCTCGATGAAGGGTATGAGCGCAGCCTTCGGTGGGTCCTGGCTCACCGGCGGACCTTGCTCATCTCGGTGGTCGCCATCTTTTTGAGTTCTCTAGCCCTGGTGCCGTTCATCGGGACCGAATTCCTTCCGGTCTCCGATGAAAGCCAGTTCCGCATCGTCCTGCGGGGGCCCGTCGGCCAGCGGGTGGAAAAAACGGTCGAGCAGGTCGCCGAGGTCGAACGCGTGTTGCGGGAACAGATTCCGCCGACGGAACTTGAAGCGATCGCCTCCAGCACCGGCGTCCTGGCGCAGGGACGTTCCTCGCTGTTCAATCCCAACACCGGGCCGCATACCTCGGTCATTTCCGTCTATCTGGTGTCGCCCGACAAGCGACGCCGCACTCAAGTCGAGGTCATGAACGCCGTGCGGCCAGCGATTCTCAAGCTCTTCCCCGGCGTGGCGATGTTCTTCGATCCCGGAGGCTTGGTCAAACGAGTGACCAGCTTCGGCTCACAAAAATCCATCGATGTCGAGATTTACGGCTACGACTTCGAGAAGGCCCGCACGGTGATCCTGCAGGTGCAGGACATCATGCACAAAATACCGGGCATGGCGGACATCGAAGTCAGCCGGGAAGAAAACTACCCCGAGGTGAACGTGGTCGTAGACCGAGAGAAAGCGGCCCTGCTCGGTATCAGCGAAACAGATGTGGCCAATGCCGTGTTGTTTTCCTTGAACGGCAACGGCCAGACGGACCCGATCATCTTCACCGACCCCCAGAACGGCAATGAGTATTACATCAGCGCCTGGCTCGCTGAAGAACATCGCAAGGACCTGACGGATATCGAACATGTCCTGTTAACGACGAAAAACGGAGAGCCGGTGTTGCTCAAGAACCTGGCCACGCTGAAGCTGAACGCCGGCCCCGTGAAAATCGAACGCAAATATTTCCAGCGGGTCGTCCATATTACCGCCAATCCTGTCGACCGCGATTTGGGATCCATCGCTCAGGATCTGGAGTCGGCGTTCGCCCAGGTGCAATTGCCGCCGGGCTTCAGCATTCGTCTCGCCGGACAGATCCAGCAACAGCGAGAAACGTTCGAGGGCCTCATGTTTGCCAGCGTGTTGGCCTTGATCCTGGTCTATATGGTGATGGCGGCGCAATTCAAGTCGCTCATCGACCCTTTCATCATCATGTTCTCGGTGCCGATGGGCATCCCGGGCGTGATCGTCATCCTCTACTTGACCAACACCACCATCTCGACCTCATCGATGATGGGTATCATCATGATGCTCGGTATCGTCGTCTCGAACGGTGTCTTGCTGGTGGACTACACCAATGTGCTGCGGCGCCGGGGATTGGATCTCGCGAGCGCCGTCGTCAGGGCATCCCGTACCAGGCTTCGCCCCATCCTCATGACCTCGTTGGCCACCGTGGTCGGACTGATGCCAATGGCCCTCGGCCTCGGCACAGGCAGCGAGACCAATGCGCCACTGGCTCGCGCCGTCGTCGGCGGCCTCACGGTGTCAACGATCTTGACCCTCTTTCTGGTTCCGACCGTCTATGCGATGTTGGAAGAACGGTTTCCGCGCAGCACGGAACAACTGGCTGAATCGCAAGCCGGTGAGCCGGCCGTTCAGTAGGCGTAGAGGGGATCTTCTCACGTTCATGCAATAGGAGTCTGTCCGAGTCATCCTTCGTAGCGAGATGAAGGAGCTGCCGGCAGATGCGAGGCCGCAGGCTCGAAAAAGCCGGAAGCGTATCGCTGGATACGTTGAGGATTTTTACGAGCCGAGAACGACGCAGATGCCGGCAGATCGTTCGTCGCAGCAGAATGGAATGACTCGAACAGACTCCTAAGGACGAAGACTGGGAAAGAGCGACGCCAGCTGCAACGCTAGCCCCATATCGCCACTGATGCGCAAGCGTCCCGACATGGCCACCATGGTGCCGCTGACCTGACCGTTCAACACCCGGAGACAATCTTCACCCGACATCGCCAGTGTCACGTGCGGATCCGGGTGGGTGCCTTCTGAAATGTGGCAGACACCGTCCCGGATCTGCAGTTGGTATTGTCCTCCATCGGCGCCGTTCAAATCGAACTGGTAGACCACATCCAGTCCTTCGGCCGCCTCCGGATCCAGTTTGCCGGCGAGTGTGGAGAAAAACGCCCGCACGGTTTTGGGTGGACTCTGATTCATCACATACGTACCCGGCAAGCACCAGGCCCTGCGCTGGCCGGGCATGCCACGGCTTTCGTCTAGTACCGCAACATGGCCCGATGGCTCGAACGACGGGCGCCGAAAAAGGCTTTGGAGAATTCTTCGACCACGGCCGGATCGTAGCCCTTGCAACTGAAGATGTCGAGATAGGCGCTGTTGGTATCGTTGGCGAAGTGACCGCTGATCAAGGAGGTCTCGATCAACTGCACCATGCTGTAGCCGGCCACGCGCCCTTCCCCGAAATTGACGATCTGACAGGCGCCATAGCGCTTCATCTCGATCAGCTCACAGAGCTGAACAACGTAGGCTTCGATTTGTTTGGCATCGCGAATACGGTCTGGAATGCAATCGTGGAGGTCAACGGAGGTGCAAATTCCCCAGGCTTTGCCGGGTCCGACGGAGTCCGGGTGGACCGCGGAGTCAGCAACCCTGGCTGAAGATGATGAGATGTCGTCTGAGCTGACACCTTCGGCGTTGTGCATATGCGATACGACCTTTCTGTTGGGGATGGTGGGAGTGGGAAAACATATGAATGCACTATACTGAACGTTCGAAACACTGTAAATGTTTATCTCCGAAATTTCTCGTGGCCGAGCGCATTGACAAACTCTCAGACCCTTAGCGAGAATGCCGACCATGGCTGACGTATCCGTACCACAATCGATCAACCCTGCCCAGACCGCCGATTTGCCCGAACGCCTCTGCACCTGGTGCAAAGTCGCGATGACCAAACGCCTAGTCGCGGGCGGTCAGTTCATCCATTACACCTGCCCCAAGTGC